>JAIXVB010000652.1 GCA_027483245.1 Verrucomicrobiaceae bacterium
CAATGAAGGTTACGTCATCGAATACAGCGACGGCATGATCTTCCTGGGCGTGCAAGGTGAACAACCTCAGGCCAAGGCCCCGAAAGCGGCGAAGGCCCCTGAAGCAAAGGCAGAGGCCATGACCGAGGAAACCCCAGCGGAAGAAACCGTGGCGGAAACTCCGGCTGAAGTCGCGGCTGAGGAAGCCCCGACTGAGGCAATCGGCGCGCAAGAGCCCGAGACCGAAGTCGTGGCTGAAGTGGCTCCAGAGGTGACTCCCGAAGTGACCCCAGAGGCTCCTTTGAAAGTCGAAGAAGTCACACCGGCTCCAGGAGCTGACGTGGCCGTCGCCGAAGAGACTGCAGAAGTCGCAGCGGAAGAGACACCCAAAGCCTAAAACATCCGCCCTCGGATCGCCCTCAAGAGGCTGACAAAAAAGACGTTCATGGTTCGCCGTGAACGTCTTTTTTGTCGCTTGGGCGATGAGACACGAATCAAGGGATCCCGTGTTGGGACCGTAGTTCTGAAGGCCGCGGCTGGGGACCCGCCGCCCGACCTCGCACCGCCAGCCCCACATAGAATGCGAGGTTTCGTTTGCACGTGGGCGTTCGTGTTTCACTCTCGGGGCGTATGATTCGTCTCGTTACCTTTTGCCTCTTCGGACTCTCGCTGTTGCTGTCCTCCTGCACGACCACCAATCCACGGACCCAGCAGCTGACTCAGTATCGAAACATGGAGATCGCGGCAGAGACGCCGGGGGATTATTACATCGGACGTCGCTTCCACATCGATCGCACCCAGTTCTGGGGTTACGTGCGCCGTCCGCGGCAGAGCTGGCATGAGTCGCGTCTCGTCGTGATGAGTGAAAAGCTCGCACGTCAGCCGGATCGTTACCCTGAGATTCCTTCCGGCGATGGCCCGGCGTATGGCAGTGACCACAATCGTGAGTATCGTCTTTGGGGTTACTTCTCCGGTCGTCGTGTGTATGACCCGAACAGCAATCTTGCCCTGCCTGAGTTCGTGCTGCAGCGCTGGGAAGTGAAGAGCGAGTCTCCCGGCTGGCTGTTCCGTGCGGACGAACGTTTCAATGGCAAACAACTGCTGCGCGGTGAGCCGGGCTCGACGCCGTAAGCTGTAAGGCCACGAGCAAAGCCTGCACCTGGGCAGGCTCATGAGCCGCTGAAAGAGTGATGCGCAAACGGGCGCTGCCACGTGCAACCGTGGGATAACGAATGGCAGGAATCAGGAAACCTTCTTGCCGAAGTCGCGCGCTGAGATCGAGGGCGGTTTTTTCATCGCCCACGATCCATGGCAAAATGGCGCTGCGAGTGGGGAAAGGAAGTGGCAAGGCCTGCTGAAACCGAGCGAGGTGCTGCTGCAAGATGGCACGTCTTTGATCCCCCTCTGGCCCCTGAATCAGTGACAATGCGATCCGCGCCGCATGGGCGAGACTGGGCAGCGGGGCGGTGGAGTAAATGAAACTGCGAGCGCGATTGATGAGCAGGTCAATCACCTGCCGAGAGGCGGCCAGATAACCGCCACTGAGACCCAGGGCCTTGCTGAAAGTGCCCATTTGCAGTTCGATTCTTTTTTCCAACCCCAGCTCGGCGGCTAAACCCCGCCCCTGAGGTCCCAAAACACCGACCGCATGCGCTTCATCGACCATGAGCCAGGCTCCATAGCGCTCCTTCAGCTCCACAATCTCACGCAGCGGGGCCGCATCGCCATCCATGCTGAAGATGGATTCGGTCACGACGAGGACACGCCCTTGCGCCGTTTGGAGCAGGCGCTCGAGTTTGCCCAAATGATTGTGCGGGAAGACCCGAATCGTAGCCCCACTGAGACGCGCGGCATCGACGAGGCAGGCATGGCTGAGCTTATCCACGATGAGGGTATCTCCCGCGCTGAGCAGGGCTGGCAGCGTGCCCATGGGAACGGCAAAACCGCTGGAGAAACTGAGCGCCGCATCCGTGCCTTTGAACGCGGCCAGGGCCGCCTCCAGCTCCATGTGAGGCCGTTGCGTGCCACAGACGAGACGAGAGGCACCGGAGCCTGCGCCATGACGTTCGACCCCTTCGATCAAGGCCGCTTTGAGTTCCGGCGCAGCGCTCAGGCCGAGGTAATCATTCGAGGAAAAGTTGATGAAGGAGCGGCCCTCGCTCTCGATGACAGGTCCCTGCGCGGAATCCAGAACCCGCAGCTCACGCCAGAGATCCTGCGCTTTCAATTCGTCCAGCTGCGACTGGAGGTTCCAACTCACTCCTTCAGCCTCCGCTCCACGATCTCATCCTTCTCGACGCCGAGCTTGAGGGCCTTGTCGTAGTGGCGTTTGGCCAGCTCCAGTGCGGGTGGTTTTTGATCCAGGTAAAGCAGCGCCAAGTTGAAATGAGCGATGCCGTATTCTGGGTTCAGTTCGATCGCACGTTGCAACTCGGTTTGAGCCGCATCGATCCAACCCAGGTTCTTCGCCGCGATGGCGAGGTAGTTGTGAGCGCGCGAATCCGTGGGCTCTTCATGGATGGCGCGGGTGAAGCAGGAAATGGCGCGGTAAGTGTCCCCCGTGGAAGCATGGATGAGGCCGAGCGCATTCCATGACTGTGAGAGCTTGGGATTGGCCAGCACGGATTTCTCAAAGCATTCCAGCGCTTCTTTGGTCTTGCCAGCCTGCTGCTCGACCGCGCCGAGATTGGCCCAAGCCAAGGCATTTTGATTGTCCACTTTGAGCATTTCCAAGTAGGCCGAGCGCGCTTCTTCCCACTTTTGTTCGCCAAAGGCATTCGCAGCCTTTTGAGACAGCACCGTGGTATCAGGCGGCAGCGTGCCGGTCTTTTCAACCGGAGCGATGTTGATGCCGGGGACTGCTGGAGGCGTTGCAGGGGCCATCACAGCGGGCGCTGCGGGGACCACCGCAGGCGTGGGCGCAGCGGGTTGGGCAGGCTCTTGAGCGCAGATCGAGAGCGCGCAGGAACACATCAGAAAACGGGCAATGAAACGGGGGTCGGACACGGGTGGATAGTCACGCATGGCGGGCAAATCGCCAAGGGGCCTTTGCAAGAAAAGTTCTTGCATCCATCAGCCTCAGGCTTGAGTGTTCGAGCGAACATAGAACCTATGACCAGTTCCCCTGCCAAACTAACTGCCCGCCAGAATGAGCTGCTGGAATACCTCCGCACTTATCAACGTCAAGAAGGTGTGATGCCAAGTACCCGTGATATCCAGCGGCACTTTGGCTTTTCGAGTCAAACAGCGGCGATGAGCCATCTGCGTGCGCTGGAGAAAAAAGGTGTCATTCAGCGGCACTCGCACAAAGCCCGCGCAGTGGTCTTCCCCGCCGATTTGGAGCGCGCGGAGATTGTGGACATTCCGGTGTATGGCAGCATCGCCGCTGGGTATGCAGAAATGCAGGAACAGCAGTCGGACAGCTCCATCTCTCTGGACGTGAACACCTTGGGTCTGCGTCGTGACAGCCGGGCCTTTGCTCTGAAAGTTCGCGGTGAATCGATGATCGGCGCGAACATTTGTGATGGCGATGTGGTCATCCTCGAAGCCTCCGAGCCACGCCCTCGCGACATCGTGGCTGCGTTGATCGATGGCGAGACCACCCTGAAGCGTCTCGTCTTCAAAGAAGGTCGGCCTTATCTGCAAGCTGAAAACCCCAACTTCCCAGACCTCATCCCCGCCGCGGAATTAATCATTCAGGGCGTGATGCGGACACTGATACGGCAGGTGGGTTGAGCTCAGCCGCGAGGTTAGCTCACAAAGCGATCTCTCAGGTGCTTCAGATGCCATTTGGCATCGGTGGGCTTGCCGGTGGCGGATTCCATGATTTCCCCTGGCAGGGGAGCGCCACCATGTTCATGGACTTGAGCCCGCAGCCAAGCGAGCAAGGGCGCGTAGTCGGCTTTGTCGATGCCATTCGCGATCTTGCGCTGCTTGCGAGCGGTGGCAAAGAGCTGCGCGGCATTGAGATTCCCGAGCGTGTAGGTGGCGAAGTAACCGAGGCCACCCATGGACCAATGGATGTCTTGAAGACACCCGCGAGTGTCATCGGGCGGTGTCATGCCGAACAAACTTTGAAATTCTTCATTCCAGGCCGCTGGCACGTCCTTGATCGCCAAGTCACCGCTGACCATGCGCCGCTCAATGGCAAAGCGCAGGAGGATGTGAAGATCATAAGTGGCCTCGTCCGCTTCGACGCGAATGAAGGAGTATTGAGCCTGATTCACGGCCGCGAGGAAGTCTTCCAACTTCACTTTGCGCAGGTTCGGAAAGATCTCCGCTGCCCGTGGCAGCCACTTCTCCCAAAAGGCACGGGAGCGACCCACGTGATTTTCCCAGAGGCGACTCTGCGACTCATGAATGCCCAACGAACAGGCGCGGCCCGAGGGCAGCCCGACATCACTCTCAGGCAGGCCCTGCTCATACAATCCATGCCCGGCCTCATGCAGCACACCGAAGAGCGAGGACGTGAAATCACTTTCATCATAGCGCGTCGTCAGGCGGACATCGCGCGGCCCCAGCGTGGTGCAAAAAGGATGCGCGGTGGTGTCGATGCGACCCGCTTCGAAATCAAAACCGATGCTGGCAGCGACCTCAGCATTCAGCAGTTGTTGTTTATCAATGGAGTATTTGCCACGCAGCAGGTTCGGTTTCACCGAGCGCCCGCGCTCCACCGCCACGCGTGAGATTTCCGTGAGCTGCGGTTTCAGCTTGGCAAACAAAGCCGCCACCTCACGAGTGCGCGCCCCACGTTCATAGGTCTCCAGCAGGGCATCGTAGGGCTCATCCGAGTAACCCCAGAGATCGGCCTTGCGGCGGGCAATGCCGAGGAGCTTTTCCAGATGCGGCGCAAAGAGTGAGAAATCGGATTTTTTGCGTGCCTCAGCCCAGGCGTGTTTGCCATGAGCAGCGACTTCACTTTCCTCCACCACCAGCTTTCCGGGGATGCGCAGGGCGCGGTCGTAGTCGTGGCGCATGACTCGCAGGTTCGCCGCCGCGTATTCGTCGCGCGGTGTCTCCGCTTCGGCTTTGTCGAGCAGCTTGCTCATGGACTTGCCGGTGGCCAGTTCGTG
>JAIXVB010000401.1 GCA_027483245.1 Verrucomicrobiaceae bacterium
AGGAAGGAGGATTTCATGGATGTTGAGGATTCAGATTAAGCAACTGAGCTGCCATGTCACAATTGTCTCATCCTGGCCAGTGATTCCGCGTTTGAACAGCCTCGAATCAAGTAATTTCTGCTAATTCAAAAAAATCAGGTCGAATTGCTGGTCGAGGGACTTCCTTGGCTGCCTCCCAACTGCCCACTCCCTGCCTCCATCCACGATTCTCAATAGATTGCTCAATCCCCGCCATCTTTCACTCAGGAGGGTTTTCCTCACTCGGCGGCCTCAGGCCGCGCATCAAAAACAAGTTAAGCCCACAAAAAAGCCCACCTCAGCCATGGGGGCGGCTGAGATGGGCTTGAGATCACTGTCGCTCACGAGGTCAACGAGCTGACCTCAGAAAACAGTGTGGTTTTGATCACTTCACGAGGTCGAAACGATCCAGGTTCATGACCTTGGTCCAGGCAGCCACGAAGTCGGTGACGAATTTCGATTCGGCATCGGCGCTGGCATAGACTTCGGAGATCGCGCGGAGTTGGGAGTTCGAACCAAGCACGAGGTCCACGCTGGTGGCCATCCACTTCATGGCGCCTGTTTCCTGGTCGGTGCCTTCATAGAAGTGCTCGCAACGCGGAGAGACTTTCCAGTCGGTGCCCATGGCCAGCAGATTCACGAAGAAATCGTTGGTCAGGGTTTCGCGACGTTTGGTGAACACACCCAGATCTGGGTGACCGACATTGGTGCCGAGAACACGCAGACCACCGACGAGGACCGTCATTTCGGGAGCCGAAAGCGTGAGCAACTGAGCGCGATCGACGAGGGTCTCTGGGGCTGGGCGATCCAGCTCATGACCGAGGAAGTTGCGGAAGCCGTCCTGTTTTGGCTCCAGCACGGCGAAGGATTCGACATCGGTCATCTCCTGGGTCGCGTCCGTGCGGCCTGGGGTGAAGGCGACTTTGACATCGTGACCTGCTTTTTTAGCCGCACTTTCGACCGCAGCACTTCCACCGAGCACGATGAGATCGGCGATGGAGACCTTCTTGTTGCCGGACTGAGCGCTGTTGAATTCCGTTTGGATCTTCTCGAGAGCCGTCAGGACCTTGGCCAGCTGCTCCGGCTGATTGACTTCCCAATCTTTCTGCGGGGCGAGGCGGATGCGAGCACCGTTGGCACCCCCACGCTTGTCACTGCCACGGAAGGTGGAAGCGGAAGCCCAGGCGGTGGAGACGAGTTGTGAGATCGACAGACCAGAGTCGAGGATTTTGCCTTTGAGCAGAGCGATGTCTTGCTCATCGATCAACTCATGATCCACGGCAGGAACGGGGTCTTGCCAGATCAGGGTTTCCTTCGGAACCAGGGAGCCCTTATAACGTGAGATCGGGCCCATGTCGCGATGGGTCAGCTTGAACCAAGCCTTCGCAAAAGCATCTGCAAACTCACCGGGATTTTCCAGGAAACGTTTGGAGATCTTGTTGTAGATCGGGTCTTCACGCAGAGCGATGTCCGTGGTGAACATCATCGGAGCGTGCGTTTTTCCGGCCACATGGGCGTCTGGCACCGTGCCTTGGCCAGCACCACCTTTGGGTGTCCACTGGTGAGCACCTGCGGGGCTCTTGGTCAGTTCCCATTCATAGGCGAACAGGTTGGTGAAGTAACCGTGGGACCAGGCCCGTGGGGTGGTCGTCCAGGCACCTTCGAGACCACTGGTGATGGTGTCTTCAGCGTTGCCCTTGCCAAACGTGTTCTTCCAGCCCAGTCCCTGCTCTTCGAGCGGCGCGCCTTCAGGCTCAGGACCGACTTTTCCTTCTGGATTGGCCGCGCCGTGAGCCTTACCAAAGGTGTGTCCACCAGCGATCAGCGCCACTGTTTCCTCATCGTTCATCGCCATGCGGCCAAATGTTTCGCGAATGTCCTTGGCAGCCGCCAGAGGGTCAGGTTTGCCATTGGGGCCTTCTGGATTGACGTAAATCAAACCCATCTGCACAGCGGCCAGCGGCTTCTCCAGCATGCGGTCTCCCGTGTAGCGTTTGTCGCCCAGCCAGGTGCTTTCAGGACCCCAGTAGATGTCTTCCTGTGGCTCCCAGACATCTTCACGTCCACCACCGAAACCGAAGGTCTTGAATCCCATCGTCTCGAGCGAAACGTTCCCGGCCAGCACCATCAAGTCTGCCCAAGAGATCTTGTTGCCGTATTTCTGCTTGATCGGCCAGAGAAGGCGACGCGCCTTGTCCAGGTTCGCATTGTCTGGCCAGCTGTTGAGCGGCGCGAAACGCTGGGTGCCATAACCTGCACCACCACGACCATCGCTCACGCGGTAGGTCCCAGCACTGTGCCAAGCCATGCGGATGAAAAAGGGGCCGTAGTGACCGTAGTCGGCAGGCCACCATTTCTGGGAGTCTGTCATCAGGTTGGCGAGGTCCTTCCTCAGGGCTTCGAGGTCCAGCTTTTTGAACTCCTCGGCGTAGTTAAAGTCGCCGCCCATCGGGTTTCCCTTCACCGAATTCTGGTGGAGGATCTTTAGATTCAACTGCTCTGGCCACCAGTCGCTGTTGGTCATCGCACCAGCGGCGGTGTGTCGGCTCGGGGCTGCTTGGGCGCCCATCACAGGGCATTTGCTGAGGTTATCCATAGGTTTTTCAGAGTTGGGTTTGGCCGTGCCGTCTTTTGCCGAAGCTAACACGACCGGCGTTAGCATCAGGGTGGCGAGCAAGGCCTTGAGTTTGGGTATCTTCATAGCAATTGATGGTTGGGTGTCGTCTGTCTAGTTCTAGATTTTGGTTGGATCTGA
>JAIXVB010000048.1 GCA_027483245.1 Verrucomicrobiaceae bacterium
ACGACACGGAGGTCGTCTTCGAGCTCCAGTGAGGCAGTGAGTCCACTGCGAACGACGAAGTGATCATCGACAAGAAGTAGGGTGATCATGAGTCTGATTTCAAAGGATGGATGACCGTGACGCGAGTGCCGTGAGGGGTGATTCTTTCCCACCGAACCTCGGCCTGAATGCGCAAGCAACGCTCACGAATGCCCATGCAGCCAAAGTGACCGGCGCGGCCTTGTGTTTGAGCGAGATCGATTCCCTTGCCATCATCGGTGATGGTGAGAGTGAGATGATCCTCCTCGCATTTTAAACCCAACGTGATCTGACCAGCCGCGGCGTGTTTGAGGGCGTTGGTGACGGCTTCTTGAGCAATCATGCGGAGATGGTGAACGGTGTGGGCAGGCAATAGCGGCAGCGGCTCTTCGATCTCCAGATGAATGCTGTAGAGCCCATCGAGGGCGCGATCTGCGATCTCGCGCAAGGCCGCTGAGAGATCGAGTGCGGCCTCGGGATCCGCGCGCAGATCCGAGACGAGATTGCGGGCTTCCGTCTGGATGCGGGAGACGAGATGACGTGAGGTGTCGAGCAGGCTGCGGGCTTTGTCTTCCAGGGGCCGCGTGGTTGCGGCATCCAACCGCAAAGAAAGCCCCGCCAGTTCCTGCTCCAAGGTGTCATGGAACTCACGAGCGATTCTTTGTCGCTCCTCCAGCATGGCTTCATGGGCGATCCGTTCGCGCAGAGCCTCGCCTTGTTTGGTCACCTGACGCCGCAGCAGGGTGATCCAGAGCAGACCGAGCAGCACGAGCAGCCCCAGCACACCGACCGCAGCGAGCAGGCGTTGCGCTGTCCACCAAGAAGGTTTCTGGAGAACCGATAAGTCGTTAGGCCCACGCAATAGAAGCATGGCGCGATCAGGCTGGGAGCGGAATCCTTTGTCCGTCGAAGACTCGACTCGACAGATGCCCGTGACTCGCAGCAACGAGCCTGCCTCTAGCGTGAGGGAGCCTTCATGCTCGGGCAAAAACGCACGCAGAGGGCGATTTTCAAACATCAGTCGGAGTTCATAGCCATTGCCTTGTCGATGCAGTTCGGTGAGCACCGCATCGAGCTGCACGAGGTCTGCATCGAGCGCCCCCGAGAACAGCTCTTTGAAGGTGACAGGCACGGCCATGACCTCTGTCACGATTTCTGGCGTGGCACTCAGGATGACCGCATCGGAAAGACTGGCGCTGAAGTTATCCATGTTTGGAAAACCAGCGACATCGAGGATCTGGCCGGGCTGAAGTGAGGCAGGCTGAGCTAGGCGCATCGCCACAGCGGCTGGGCGCAGGGGTGTGGAAGCTGGAAGACCGGTCGCGGGACTGCTGCTGGGAATGATCTCGGCCTTCTCATCCCGGACAAAGACCTGGCCATCCGCAAAGGCAGCGATCACACGACCTGCGACGCGCACCCGATGGCCAGCCCCCTGTTCATTGGCCGGATCAAAGCGCAGCAGACGAGCCGCAGAAAGGGGCTTCAAGGAATCCACCGGCATGGCAGACGAGACGACATGAATGTCACTCCAATCACTGACGCGTAGGTAAGGAGACACCAACTGGCGACGATCATTGATGGCTCCCGCAGCGAGAGCTGTGATCTCCAGTTCCGCATCCACCAGCCGCTCCAGATTGAAGGGCGGAGCATCCACGCGCACTTCGATCACACGGCTGCCTAACGCCAAGTTCAGCAGCGTGCGATTCTCCTCCAAAGCCGCGGCTTGTCGCCCGATGCCACGAACGGTCACGCGCTGATAATGATAACGCCCCTGTCTCAAGTCCTCAAAGGTCGCAGGCATCGCAGCAGGTGCGGTGCCCTGTCCGATGCGTTCATACGTTTGCGCATCAATGCCAGTGAGGTAAAGGCCTGGGACGGTCACCCCTTTGACCTTCACTTGATCTCCCACCTTCAGGACTGCGGCGGCGGCCTTCGTGCGGAAGAAGGTGCCGCCGGTTTCATCCTGAATGAAGATGGTGCCTGGAATCTCCAGGAAACTCACGGTACCGACAATCTCCACAGGAAGGCCCAACATCGCACGATCCGCTGGCAAACTGCGCAGGTCCACCGCACGAGTCAGGGTCTGCCCCGAGACAACGGATGCCAACAAAAGCAGGCAGCAGCAGACACGAATACAGAACACAAGCATGTCAGCGGCGGCGTTTAGAAACCCTCTGGCAACTGGCCCCAATGATTGGAGTCATCGTCATCATCGCGTTCGGGCAATGTGGCGACCGTTCGGCCCTCAGGATCGCTGACCGTCACGACCCCGCCCTTCGGTGTGGCGACCATTTGAACGCCCATGCTTCCCGTGTTATTTAGATGGATGCCCGCCGATTCCTGATACACCCCCATGGCAATGCGCTGGAATCCGAGATCGTTATTGACCAACAACCGTCCGCCGTGATCCGTGGCGTCCAGCGTGAGTTGCGCCGTGCCATCAGCCGTGGCCGTGATCAATGCGCCCGCCAGTGGCCCACCACTGAGTGTCGCCATCCCGGATTGCTCCGCCGTGGGACCGTAGGCACAGACAACGCCGCCCTGCTCCCCTTCCCCTAACAACAGCAGCGCGCGTTTGTTTTTCTGAATCAAAGCCATGGGTTTCTCTCCCGCGACCACAACGATGAACTTCGTATCTTCATTGTCGGGGGACTTCACCTCAACACTGGAAATGTCTTTGCTGGTCAGCACTCGGTAACCTTCATGCCCTGCGGTGCGCTCCATGCTGAGGCTGCTATGACTGCCGTAGTGATGGCTGAGCTGCACACAGGGCAGCCCATGCTCATCATGCAGGGAGAGATTGCTGGCCATGCTGAGTGCGGCGAGGTCCACGCCTTTGTCACCGCCAGGTTCATGAAGCGTCAGGCTGCTACCAAAGTCTCCCGAGCTCAGACTGGCACGCGCATTGTCTCCGGGCACAGCGCCCTGATGAACACAGATTTCAGACATCGCCCCCATGGCCATCATCGAGATGCTGTTTTCATTCTCAGGACTGTGCATCAGGAGAGCAGGTCCCTCCTCACGAGCCACGATGACGGCGGCATCGGGTTGCCCGACAGGTCCCATGCTGAGAATGGCACCGCCAGCATCCGCACGAAGTTTCATCACTGTGTTTGCTTCTGCTGTGGCGAAGATGAGCTCCGTATTGCCACCGTTTTCGGCATCCTCACCACTCTGATCGTGCACCAGTACAGCGCGCGCACGTCCGTTTGGCTGAAGCACCGCCAAGGAGCCACCACCGGGCCGTGCACGCATGACGGCGCCTGGGGCCGCATCGGCATTGAAGACAGCTACCAAACCGGCATCGGCCTCCAAGGTCATGTCTGCTCTCAAACCAAAGTCTTGCCCACGCAGTTGGATGTGAGGTTGACCATCCCCCTCGACACTGAGGCTAATCGCTGTCGTCAACGTTTCAGGGTGAGAATAGTGAAGATTCAGATAACTGCCGACTTCATTGGCACCGATGTGAACGGCTATCTTCGCCGTGTCATGAGCTGGACGCACCACGAAGTCGTTGCACTCAACGTAAACACGACGAACATCGTTTTCGTCGATATCGATCGAGATCACCGCCTCCAGGGCAGCGAGGCGTTTTTGAAGTCTGTCGAGTTCCGATTGCAGAACATCGAGTCTATTTTGAAGGTCTGCTTGGGAATCGCTCATGAGTTAAAAGACAACGGCATGAGCACGATACGCGCCTTCACGGGACTCGATCAAGCTCTAGACTGCGGAACGCAGGGAATGTTGTCTTTTTGCCTGATCCGCCCCATGCAGCAAAGCGGGGTGCCTCCCCTGAAATGAAACAGCCCCGATGCCAGAGCAAAGGGGCTGCTTCGTGGAAACTAAGATCCTCAAGCGACGAGTGTCTGCTCACGTGAAGGCCCAATGCCGAGAAGACTGATGCGAGCGCCAGTGAGTTCTTCGACACGTTTCAGGTAAGCTTTGGCCAGGTCAGGGAGGTCAGCGAAGTTCTTGATCTGACTGAGATCCATTTTCCAACCCTGGTGGGTTTCATAAATCGGTTCGCAGGCTTCCAGATCGGCCACGGTGCTCGGCGGATAGTGAATGATCTTGCCACGCAGTTTGTAGGCGGTGCAGATCTGCACGGTATCCAGGCCATCGAGACCATCGAGATTGGTGATGGCCAGTTCGTCAGCGCCATTGATCATGACAGCATAGCGGACAAGCACCGCATCCAACCAACCGCAACGACGTGCGCGACCCGTGGTAGCGCCGTATTCGCGGCCCATGTTGTGGAGCATGTCGCCGATGTCTTCGTTTTCTGTGACAAACGGACCACTGCCAACACGGGTCGTGTAGGCCTTGCCCACCGCGACGACCTTGTCGATCATGCGAGGAGGCACGCCTGATCCGGTGCAAGCTCCGCCAGAGGTGGTGTTCGAGCTGGTGACGAAAGGATAGGTGCCGTGGTCGATGTCGAGGTAAGTGCCCTGGGCACCTTCAAAAAGCAGGCTTTTGCCAGCCTTGATGGCTTCGTGACAATACACGGCGGTGTTGGTGATGTGTGGGGCAAGAACCGCCGCCGCTGCAAGGATCTCAACGACGGTTTCTTCGAGAGGAACTTCATCGACACCCGCTGCACGCAGAGTCTCGTTGTGCATGATGATGCGTTCACGCAGTTCAGACTCCAGAATCTCTGGCTGAGTCAGCAGAACGGCACGCAGACCACCGCGCTCGACTTTGTCCGCATAAGCAGGGCCGATGCCGCGTCCGGTCGTGCCGATTTTTTTGGCACCGCGTTTGGCTTCGCGGGCTTTGTCCAGGCCCTTGTGGTAGGGCATGACGAGGTGACAGGTCTCGCTGATGAGCAGGTTTTCAGAGGTGATCTTCACCCCTTGAGCGCGCAGTTTTGCCATCTCTTCGAGCAGGCCGAGAGGGTCCATGACGACACCATTGCCGATCACGCAGGTTTTGCCTTCCCAGAGAATGCCGCTGGGGATGAGGTGCAGGATGTATTTTTGGCCACCATTGATGACGGTGTGGCCTGCGTTGTTCCCGCCTGCAGCACGCACGACGACATCTGTGTTTTCTGTGAGGTAATCGACGATCTTACCTTTTCCTTCATCGCCCCACTGGGCACCGACAACAATGGTATTGGACATTTCTTCTTTTCATTCGCGGCGTGATTGAGCCGCATTCTTGTTTTAACAAAAGGACACAAACCAGCGGCCACAACAGCCGCCGGGGATCGCTAAACTGAGCGATCACATGCCCTGGATCCGTCAGGCAGACATTTGCATGAAGCTGAAGACAGCGTAGGCACAGGCCGCAAGAGCCAGGAAACCCAGCCCCATCAGAGCACCCGCGCCACTGCCTTTTGGCTTCGTTTTCGGGCCGAAACCCGTGCGGCGACTGCTGTCAACGCTGGTAGAACCGTAACCGCCCGTGGTCTGCGTGCGTGTCGGGGCGCTGTAAGCAGGAGCCTGCTCCTCTTCATAATCGCCAACGAAAACACACTCCACGTGGCCGAGGGTGAAAGTACCGCCATGGGCAAGCTCAAGCTTTTCGACACGCTCGCCGTCGATCTTGGTGCCGTTGGTGGAACCGAGATCCGTAAAGACCCAGGCATTTCCCTCGATGGAGACTTCTCCATGGTGGCTGGACACAGAGTCGTGTGCGATGATGAGTGCATTGTCATCGGCACGGCCAAGCGACATGCGCTCAGCGGTCAATTCGACTTCGCCAGTGGTGCCTTCGGGAGTGGTAAACTGAATTTTTGCCATAGCGTGGTGGTTTTTAGCAGGGTCACAGGGGGCTGGCAAGCCGCAAATCCTGACTCAGGATCATCCTGGCTCTAGGCCCCAAATTTGGGAGATGCAGGAGCTGGCTTGGTTGCCGTGCTGGGGGGTTATTCTTCGTCGGGGAGAGTTTCAGCCTTTTTGGCAAAGCGACCCTTTTTCGGTGCCGCAGGTGCTTTGGGTTTGGCCTCACGCGGAGGGAATTCCCAGCCCAGCAGGCGCTTTTCAGCAGGTTTGCACAGGAGAAAGGAACTGAATGGCCGACCTTTTTTGGAGATCATGCCTTCAATCAGGTCCGTTTTACCTTCGCTGAAGAATTTGATCGCATTGGCGACACTGATTTCCTTTTTGCAAAGGACTTTCGGCAGACGTGCATTGCAGACCTTGGGCTCGGCAGCGGCGATGTTGCAAATGTAGTTCTCCGGCGTCTCGTAGATCTTGCCGGCGCGTTTTTTCAGAGCGCAGACCGGACATGGGGTGATGGGGCTGGCGCTGGCGAAGTCAAACGGCGGCGGGGCATCTGGGTCATTGGCGCCACCTGGGAAGACAAAGGCGGTTTTGCCGTCTTCCTTGATCTCGATCCCAGCCGTGAATTCTTTGCCCAAGCGACTGCGGAACCCTTCCATCGGTGCGATGAAGCGTTTTTCAATCAACTCACGCAGGAGCGGTTCCCCCAACTCACGACCGGCGACGACCTTGTAAACACGGACTTTGCAGTTGGGGTTCTTGCAGGAAACATAGTCTTCCTTTTGCTCGAATCCTTGCTGGCCACAGACACCGCACTTGGCGTCAAAATCAGGATAAACACGTTCTTTGGCGATCTTTTGGTAAGCCTTGGTTTTTTCGACCACTTGATTGGTCAGCGTGCGGATGTCCCGCATGAAGGTGGAGCGATCCAGCTGATTGTGCTCCATCTGGCGCAGCTTGTATTCCCATTGACCCGTGAGTTCAGGACTGCTGAGCGCCTCAATGCCGATCTGGCTGATTTGTTCAATCAGGGCCAAGCCCTTGGATGTCACGGCAATGTTACGCTCGACGCGCTCAATGTACTTGTCAGAAATCAGGCCTTCAATGATAGCCGCACGCGTGGCTGGGGTGCCTAGACCGCGCTCGCTCATGGCTTCGGCGAGTTCTTCATCTTCCACCAGCTTGCCAGCACCTTCCATGGTGGAAAGGAGCGTCGCTTCCGTGAAACGAGCTGGGGGTTTGGTCTGAAGTTCAGCCGCTTCCATGTCGATCGTTTCAGCCTTGTCACCATCCTTGGCCAGGACCAGGAGTTTGGCTTTGCTATCACCTTCAGCCGCCGCTTCTTCAGCCGCCTTTTTGCCATACACGGCTAACCAACCGGGTTCGACCAAGACTTTGCCCTCGCTCTTGAACGCATCTTGATCGACACGAGTGATGCGGGTCGTGACCTCGAATTCAGCTGGGGGGAAGAACACGGACACAAAACGACGCGCCACCATGTCAAAAAGCTTCTGTTCAGCCTCTGGAAGCTCCTTTGGCGGAATCAGACCTGTCGGGATGATGGCAAAGTGATCACTCACCTTGGTGGTATCAAACACACGTTTTGTCGGCCGCACCCATCCACGATCCAGCGCCGTGGCAGCATGACTTCCGAGGTCTTGCGGGAGTGCTCCAGACTTGCGGCTGTCTTGGCTCGCAAAGGTTCCCAATGTGTCTTTCACTGTGCCCAAGTAATCTTCGGGCAAATAACGCGAGTCGGTTCTTGGATAGGTCAGGACTTTGAACTTTTCATACAAAGCCTGCGCAATTTGCAGGGTGCGACGAGCCGAGAATCCAAAGCGATTGCTGGCCTCGCGTTGCAGGCTGGTCAGATCATAAAGCAAGGGCGCGACTTGTTTAGTCGGCTTGGTGATCTGTTCGATCTTACCCGGCTTACCAAGGCAACGCTTCACGATGGCTTGGGCTTTTTCCAGATCCCAGAGACGCTCCGCTTTCTTGTGCTCGTCGGTCTCGTCCTTCTTGAAACTTTCATCGAACCAACGCCCCTCATAACGTCCGGCGCTGACTTCAAAAAGGCCGTGCACTTCGAAGTAAGTGCGCGGCACAAAGGCCTGAATCTCCAACTCGCGTTTGGCCAAGATGGTAAGCGTGGGTGTCTGGACACGGCCCGCCGGAGTGAGGCGAAACCCCCCGTTGCGGGAGTTCAACGCCGTCAGAGCGCGGGTCGCATTGATACCGACCAACCAGTCGGATTCACTGCGGCATTTGGCGGCATCGGCCAGCGGGCGCATCTCTTCATCACTGCGCAGTTTTTTGAAAGCCGCGAGAATCGCACCCTGCGTCATCGACTGCATCCACAGACGCTGAACGGGTTTACGGATTCCTGCGGCCTCGACGATGTAACGAAAAATCAACTCCCCTTCACG
>JAIXVB010000313.1 GCA_027483245.1 Verrucomicrobiaceae bacterium
GGCGTCGTGGTGAATTATCACGAATTGCAGAAATTCTACTCTTATTTTGACGCTGACGGGGACGGTCACAGCAACGTGTATGACAATCTGCCTCTGGAGATGGATATCGATGAGGACACCCTCTTAAACTGGGAGGATGACGACATGTACACTGCCATTGGATACAACTACAATGGAAGCTTCTACAAGGGCTTTTGGAAAGACACAGACGAAGATGGCATTCCCGACCCTGCTGATGATTCTCCGTTCGGCACTTATCAGTGGGAGGGATACGAGTATCCGCTGCCAATGATTGATACAGATCATGATGAAATCCCTGATCATGCTGATAAATATGAGGGTGTTTTCGGTCAGTATTATTGGCAGGGCATTCTTTATCCTGGAGTCTTTCCAGACAGAGATCGCGACGGTTATCCTGACCATCACGATCTGTTTCCAGACGTTGCAGGTTACTATTATTATGAAGGTGTGCCTTACCCCGGATTGATGCAGGACAGAGACAAAGATGGACATCCAGATGACCGCGATCCATTTCCAGACACTGCCGGCCACTACACTTATCTGGGTGTGCCCTACCCCGGTTATTTGAGAGATCATGACAATGACGGGGATGGCATTCCCAATGATTTTGATCCGTTACCCAATCCCGGGGATGAATACATTTATCTGGGGCAGCGTTATCCCACAGCGACCTCTGACAATGATGGTGATGGAGTGCCCAATCAGTTTGATGCCTTTCCAGAACCCGGGCAGGGTTACTGGTATCCGGGCACGCGTTATGTTGGGAATAACAAGGAATACGCGATGCCCCGAGTGGATTCAGATGAGGATCAAATTCCTGATCCTGCGGATAGATTCCCGCATGACCCTTATGACAATAAAGACAGCGATGGCGATGGTCTGATCGATTGGGATGAAGAGAAGGTTTATTTGACCAACAAGGACAACCCGGATTCGGATGATGATTATCTCACCGATTATGAGGAAGTCCTCGTTTACCACACAGATCCTCTGTTGGCGCGTTCGCAGCCTGGGCAGATCGCACTGGATGGTTTTGTGGTAGGGCACGCAGATACAGACGGGGATGGGCTGCCAGACCACATCGAAAAGTGGTATGCAAGCAGAGGTCGTGGTCTGAATTTCACCGATCCAAGGGACGCCTCGGGTGACCTGGATGGAGATGGTTATTCCAATTTGGAGGCCTATCTGCGAGGCTGGGATTTGGTCCGTTCACTCGGCAAGTATGATGCCGATGGAGATGGCATCACCAATGCTCGTGAGGACATGTATCTGAGCATTCTGAACAAGTACTACTTTGATGACAGCGTCGCTGATTCCGACGGGGACGGTGTGCTGAACTTTGAAGAGTTTCAATACAACCTTGATCCACTGCGGGCGCAGACCGACGGGCAGACTCCCGATTGGGTGGCGGTCAATGCCCAGCGCTCGGCTAGAGGAGACACACCTTGGACTCATCAAGTCGCCCTGGGTGATTGTGATGGAGATGGTATGTCTGACCTCTGGGAACACTGGTATAAGTTAAACGTCCGATTGGCTGAGGACGCGGCAGCAGATCCTGATGACGATGATTTGGTGAATCTGCGAGAGTATCAAACTTGGCGGAATCCGCTCGTGAGGGACTATTATGGGGATGAGGATGATCCAGCTGAAGCGGTGCAGCCCGAACCGGTGGACCTTTCGCAGTATCGGCATTTGTTCAAACCGCCGACCTCCCAGTATTTCCAACCGGGATGGGCTAATAATAAGAGCCTTGAAGAATACAGTGCCAGCACGAACGGAGATGCGGATAACGAGGTGATCTTTGAGGTGGCTATTTCCAGCAGTAATTATCGTAATTCACGGCCTTTCGGTGCTGGAACGAGTATCACCGCTCGAAACAGACCCTCGAGTCGATGTGAATCTTCTGGAACACCATCGTCTGCAGGTCAGACGTGCAGTTGCAACCATGGAACGCCGGCACGTTACGTCTCGTATGAAGTTGAAACCACTGTGACTTATGGCGGGCACTGGATGGAGACTGAAACAGGCCAGATAAGTTATGAGAGTTATCCTCCCGACGATGGTGGTTCGTGGTCTTGGGTAGATGTTCCTCCAGAATTCCATACCACTTATGCTTGGGAAAAAAATGCCGACTGCCCCGAAGAAACCGATGGCGAGACCCAAACGGCGCAGATTCGAATGCGCTTGAACAATATTTGGACAGGGACTGCGCCCTACACCCGAGAAATCACGGATTCAGGTGACCCTTTTCGATGGACGTTGAGCATCCAGCCTGGGAGCCGTGAATCGCAAGTGTTCAGCAGTAGTGCCATTGGACCAGAAGGGACGCGAACGTTAGCCGTTTTCGAGCGTGCAGAGCCACCCACTTCCTCTTCTCCTCAAAGTCCGTTCACTTACTCGGATGCTGGGGGCAGCCGCTATCGCAAGGTGGGCCTCAACGGCATGCCGCTGCCGGACTCAAAACCCCAGGTTCAGAATGAAAATGGTGAGCGTGAAGAGGAAACTTTTATTGATGCCTTCTCCAGTCAGCTTCGGCATTCGGTTTCCGATGTGTATGTGACGGATCCGTCTCTGCTGCTGCCATTGTTTGTGCGCCGAGATGCGACTTCGAGCAGTTGGAATGATCGTTCTGGGCTGCGACCCGAGGAAAACTTTACCGAGCCTTTTGGCCCCTGCTGGAGTTCGAATCTCTGCCCTTACATCCGATTTACAGAAGCCACCCCAACGGATCCCGCCTCCGCAGAAGTGGTGGATGAGATGGGGACACGGCAGCGATTCCTGAAATCGGTGAATCAGTGGTTCCATGATCGACAGGCCTGGAATGATGCGAAGAGCATGGCCAATGAATTCACGGCCTCGGGTGTTTCTGGGCCCTTCATGTCAGGAACCCGTTTCTCCTTCAATGCCGTGAACTATGCAGGCATCAAGCTGACGAAAAAATTTGGCACGGTTTGTCATTATGAAATGATCAATCCTGCGGCTCTGCACCAGGTCTTCAATGGAGATCGCATCCGCTTTAAAGGAGGCAAGACCACCTACACTTATGCACGCCTGACCAAGGTGGTGGACCGTTTGGGCAATGAACTGCTGTATGTCTATCCCAATTCAACGGCGCTGATGCCTTCCAAGATCTATGATCCGCAGCGCGAAGGCCATCAGATCCAGATTCGGCAGGAAAATCAACGGGTGTTGCAAGTGCAGACTCCAGACGGCGGCGTGATCGACTACAGTTACTATCCGGGTTCAATCAAAGATCCAAGCATGCCTGCCTCACCAGGGTCTTCTCTCAAGTCTGTGACCCGTGGAGGGAACACCACTCTCTATGATTACTCATTTGCCATGGATACGGATACCGTCGTCACGCCCGAGGAGACCATCCGCACCAATCATTATTACAGTGAGATCTCGCTGATTCGTGATGAGTTGGGCAGTGCCTATCAATTCATTCACCAACCCCAGGAGAACTTTTTTTATTGGGATGGTGAGCGAACAAGGCGGCAGTATGGCTTGCCCATGAAACTGGTGCGTGTGGTCACACCGGCTATCCCGTCTGAGAATGGAGCGGGCCCAGTGATTCCTGGTGAGTTGCTGATTCAGAGCAATCGGACTGTTGGCAATGTGGGGCCACGCAACTACTCGACCCCCAATTTCACCACTCAATTCCACTGGAACCACGGCAATGAAAATCGCACCTGCAGTTATCTGTTTTCAGAGGCTGTTACCATCATACCTCAAGGAGGGAATGTGACCCTGGAAAATGCGGATACAGCGACGGTGATGTATCAAAAAATGGAGATAACAGCACCTGATCA
>JAIXVB010000175.1 GCA_027483245.1 Verrucomicrobiaceae bacterium
CCATTGGGCGCGGTGTTTTTGCCATCGGCACCATTGCCCCCCACTCCACCGACGAAATGCAGCACCATGTCCATGTCCACGGGGGGGAACATGCGGTCAGGGGGCAGTTCAAAAGTCACCTTCGCGGGGCCGCTGGGCACCAGCAGAGTGGTGGTGGCGGCTCCACCGCTTTCCGGCTGTTTTTTGGAGCCGCCGAGGAACATCCAACCTACTGCGCCCAACAGAAGCACACCGCCGCCGATCATGCCGTAGAGCTTCAGTTGCTTGGCCTTCTCAGCGGAGTGATCCACCTGCACCATGCGAGTCGAAGCCGCCGCTTTTTTGACGATGGCCGTGCTCGGTCGATGCGGGGCCGCCGGGGCGCGCGCCAGCGGCGCGGTGTGGGCGGCGACTTCATAGACGGGCTTCACTTCGTGCACCACTTCCAGCACAGGCTGGGCATACATGACCGGCTGAACCTGACCGGTTTGATAATAGACCGGCTGCACAGGCACGCTGCTGGTGGTCGGCGTGCCAGGCATCATCATGGTCACGTTGCTCGTTCCTGGGGCATACATCGGCTGAGTGTAGCTGCCGGGCGGGGGCGCGTAGCCATAACCGGGCGGCATCCAAGGCATCATCGGGGGTGCCGCTGACATTTTTTCCCAGGCACGCAGTTCTTCGATGGCCTGCTGGGCGTTGGTCGGGCGATCTTCGGGTTTGAGCGCCATCAGCCTCAGCACCCAGGCACCTAACCAAGGTGGCACATGGGGGGCCACAATATTCAGTGGGATGATGTCGTGGTTGATGTGCTTGTCGATCACCGCGCTCATCGATTCGCCGTCGAAGGCTTTGCGACCTGAGAGCGCTTCATAAAACACCGCTCCCAGGGAATACAGGTCCGTCCGCACATCTACGGGGGCTCGTGTCAGCTGCTCGGGAGCCATGTAGAAAATGGAACCCATCACGGTGCCCTGTTGATCTTCCGTTTGTTTGCGAGCCCTCATGCCTGCGCGTGCCAAGCCGAAGTCGATGATTTTGGACTGCATCCGCCCGCCTGGGAGGCGCTCCACCTTGATGTTCTCAGGCTTGATGTCCCGATGCAGAATGTGCCGTTGATGAGCTGCAAGCAGGCCTTCCAGGGTCTGGGAGGCCAGTTCCTTGAAGTCATCGTAATGCAGCGGCCCACGGCCCACCACATCAGCCAAATCTTCACCCTCCAGGAGTTCCATCACCATGAACAACCCCTCGGCATCGCTCGCCACATCAAAGATGGTCACGATGTTGGGGTTTCTCAGGGAAGCCAGCGCATCGGCTTCTCGACGCAGCTCAGACGCGAGATTGGAGTCTCCCGTGGCGGCACTCGCTGTCATGAGGCGTTTGATGGCCACCCAACGCTTCAGCTCGTTGTCGTAGGCACGATAAACAGCCCCAACGCCTCCAGCGCCGAGTTGTTCATAGATCTTGTATCGTTCCGCCATCCAGGATTTTGGGGGTGTGCTCTCCTACACTCGACAAGGAAAATCCAAAGCGTGACGATTTAGCAAGAACGATGTTTGGGAAAAGGGGTCAGATGGCCGAAAAAAGCATCGTTGGAGCCCTTTCTTCCCCATTCTTGCTCGGTTTCACAGCTCGTCCTTGACGCGCCGGACTCCTCCTCGACCATCCGCGCGCATGTTTTTTCTCACTCCTCGCTATTTGAAGCACGCCAAACTCCTGCACAAAGGCGTCACTCGCTTCATCGATTACAAGCGTGACATCTTGCCTGCTGCGAAGCTGGATGAAATCTGCACCCTGCGCCGCAGTCTAGAGGACGCCATGAAAGCTCGGGACAAAGCCCGCATTCAGACCCTGCATGACGAAATCAACAAGGTCTGTGAAAAGGCCCTGCCAGAAGCTGGCTCCAGCGAGATCGGTGACAATGTCGAGGTCTTCTTCGTCGCCATCGTCATCGCACTCGGCATTCGCGGTTACATCGCTCAGCCCTTTCAGATCCCCACGGGCTCCATGCAGCCCACGCTCAATGGCATCACCGCTGTGGCGACAGCAGAGGACCCTGCGCCAGGTCCGCTTGGCTGGATCAGTTCTTTTTTCACCAGCACACGTCATGTCCACGTGGTCTCCGATCACACGGGTGTCTTGCGTAACAATGACCCTCTCACGGAGCATCGTTTCCTCATCTTCATGCCCTACTGCAAGCTGCACTTTCAGGACGGGCACAGCATCAAAATCGGAGCCCCGTATTCTCAACTGACCAATGAGCTGCAACTCCCCCAGCATCTGCGTTCACAGCCCGTGCTGACAGGGAATGACACGCCGGACATGAAATACAAAGTGGTCATTCCTGGCGGAATCCAGGTGCAAAAAGGTCAGCTTCTGGCCAGTGGCATCGTCCACAATGGCGACCACGTCCTGGTGGACAAAGTGAGTTATCATTTCCGCAGCCCCAAACGTTCCGAGGTTTTTGTCTTCACCACTAAAAACATTCGTGGCATCAATGTGCCGATCGAACAAGGCTCGCAGCATTACATCAAGCGCCTGGCGGGTGTCCCTGGTGACACCTTGGAAGTCCAGCCCCCCAATTTGCTGATCAATGGGTCAGTGGCCAACGAACCGACCTTTCAGCGGGTCATGCAGGGAACCTATGAGCAGCCAGTCGAGGGTTATCGCGGTTACTCCACCACCGTTGGTGCCATTCACCAGATCACTCTCGAAAAGGAGAAATACTTTGCCATGGGTGACAATAGCTACAGCAGCAGCGATTCACGCGATTGGGGCACCGTGCCGCAGCGAAACCTCGTCGGCACCGCCCTCTTTTGTTACTGGCCTCTCACCAGCCATTGGGGCCGCATCAAATAGGGCTGAAATCGATTATTCTTCTTCAATCACTGCCCCGCCCGTGGATTCCACGAGCTGGGTATTGATTTGATCAAAGCCGCTGCCGCGCTGGTAGGCGTGAACGTAGAGTCGCTGTTTTCGGCGCAGCAGATTCTCGCGCACCACCATGAGCTGCTTGTAGTCCACACGATCCTGAAAGTCAGCGAACCAGTAGAGCGCATCTGAGTTCCGCACCTGATCACTCAGCAGGGCTGTCCAGGTGTAACCCGTGCCGAGATTGTGGACAAAGAAGGTGTTGGGCCGTTTCGACAGAAAACGGAAATTGGCTTCATCGGGAATGACATCGCTCGGTTTGAATTTAAACGCGCGGGCGTCGGCATAACTCAATCCATAGCCGCGCCAGTATTTTTCGAATTCCAGGCTGGAGGTGCGGAAGATTTCTTCGCCATCCAAGCCCTTGGGCGGAGGGCTCTCAAGGCCGCAGCCATAATAAAGAATCACCACACTGTCTCGGGATTGTTTGTCCACCTCGGCAATCACTCGGCTCAGGTGCGGAGCCATCGATGCGGAAGCGTCCAAAATGAGAGCTAGGCGCTTGGCTTTGATCTCTTTGCCAAACATCGACAACGGCTGAAAAACCATGCCATCGCGTCCGCCCAGGCCCATGCCTTTGCCAAACCCGCCCCCAGCTCCTCCCAGGCCCATGCCACCGCTCAGTTTGCCGCCTCCGGCCATGTTGGACATTTGCGGCAGATCCAGCAGGTCGGGCATCTCCTCGGGCAGCACGATGTCTGAAAGGCCCGTCGTGACGATTTTGCGCATCGGCACGGGTTTGGTGAGCCATGGATTTTTCTTCCGCTGCACTTTGTGCTGAAGATCCTGAGAGGCTTCAGCTCCTTGCTTTGAGCCACCACCGGAAAGGAAATCCACCTGCTTTTCCCGCACCTGCGAGACCACAATCCATGCGCCTGAAAGGATCAAAAAAGCATGGATGCCCAGGCTCATGGCCAACGAGCGACCGCCCCAGACCTCCCAACGCATCTTCCAGCCAGGCGGGATCGCGGGCAGTGTCTCAGCGGCAGATTTGTCCTTGGGATCCGTTTTTTCGGGTGAATCCGCCGATTTGGTTTCAGGTGCCTTCTGGTCTGATTTTGGCTCCGGCTCTTCCACTTTCGGCGCTTCGGCTACGGGAGTTTCTGGGGTCGCTTGTTTGATCCTGCTGCGTTTCGGCATGGCAGGGACCGGCAGTGGGGCTTCAACAGGTTCGGCAGGGATCTCGGTCGGGGCTTCGTTCTGGGGCTCAGGTGTTTCTGGAAAAGCTGCAGGTTCCTCGGCAGGTACGGTCTCCATCGGTGGGGTCCAATCCTGCGTCTCAACAGGCTTGCGTGGTCCCACCACGGTGCGTCTGGGGGCTGGGCGCTCTTTGGGCACTGGCACAGACGCTGGGGCTGGGCGTTGTATCGGGCTGGGGGCGTAAGTCGTCTCGGGGATCGCCTGATTGGGGTCCAAAAGCTCCAGCCATTCGTTGGAGAGTTCACTCGCAGGCTCTGGCTCCGGAGCGGCGGCCGCAGGGCCGATGCGAGTTTGGGTGCGCCGTCGATTTTCCTGCCAGACTCGCGCCTGGGGTTTCATCTCCACTTGCGCCTCAGACGCATCTGCTGTGGGCAGTTGGCTAAAATCGTCGGACGGCTCGGGAGAAGACATGGGATAAAAGAAGCAGAGCACGCGCCCTGCCAGAGAACAACGAGTCTGACGGGCGCTTCTTGGACCTGCAAGCCTGCACGTCAGAGAAAAATCGAAAATCCTCTCGCTCAGTCGAGCCCTGCTCGCACGCGTTTCACTTCCTCTGCCAGGATCTCCAGCCCCTCTTGCACGATGGACGCAGGCTGGCTGTAAGTCAGGCGCAGGCATTGGTGCGGATGTCGCCAGTCCTGATCCAAGCCAAAAGCGAAGTAATGGCCGGGAATGACCAGCACCTTGCGCGCCTTCAATCGCCGATAAAGCTCCACTGCAGGGATCGGCAGATCTTTCAGCCAGAGCCAGAGGAAAAAAGCACCCTCCTGAGCATGCAGAGCCCAGGGCAAGTCCTCACCCAAGGCCTGAGTCAGCACCCCTTTGGCGAAGTCCGAACGCTCGCGGTAAAAAGGCCGGATGACCTCACGCCCGAGTCGCAGCAGACGATCATCTGCCAACATGGGCCCGAGCAGGGACTGACCGATGTTGCCATTTGCCAGTGAGACCACGGCATTCATGTTCGACAGCGCTTTCACGATCGGCGCATCCGCGACCACGATGGAGGTGCGCACACCTGGCAGGCCGACCTTTGACAGGCTGATGCTGAAGATCATGCCCGGTTCCCAGGTGGGGCGGAAGGGGCCGTGGATGACGTCTGGAAAAGGGTGGCCGTAGGCGTTGTCGATCATCAGCGGGATGCCGTGATGACGGCACAGGTCACGCAGTCGATGAAACTCATCTTCGGTGAGCACATTGCCCGTGGGGTTCGTCGGGCAGGAGACACAGAGTGCGGCGATGTCTGGCGTCAGGCGCAGCTTGTCAAAATCCACACGATACTTGAACTCATGTTCACCGCGCTCCTCAATGACCGGGAGATGACCGAGAAATTGGCCCTCCGTCAGCGC
>JAIXVB010000575.1 GCA_027483245.1 Verrucomicrobiaceae bacterium
GTCCACACACGATTCACCAGCACCCGAGAAGTCAGGGGATGCTGCGGGCTGGCCAGCCAGCGAGCAAGTTCCAGACGACCGCTTGCCTTTTCGGGAAACTGCGGGGCAGTTGCGGTGACGGGCTGCATGACCTGCGGATAACCTCGCGCCACTGCTTTTCCCAAAGTGAGGTGGCTGCCGCGAATATGAATCGGCAAACTGGCGTGAATGGTGGAGGCATCCTGCACACTGAGTGCCGTGGGGTAATCCGGCAGCGTCTTTTCCACTTCCTCGACCCGAGTCATGAGTTCATCCACACGGGCCTGCGACTCGGGACCTGGGGTCTTTTTGGCCGCCGTTTGCGCGGCTGAAAGTTCTTTCTTCGCCAAGGCCAGTGCACGCTCAGCCGAGTAAACCAGCGCAAAGTCATCGAGCCCACCCAAAGGTGTTTCAAGAGCCAACGATAAGGCTCCAAGTCGATCTCGGCTCAGGGCATGGGTGCTTTTAAAAATGGCGGCCAGGGCATAGTAGTCGCTCTGAAGCACAGGGTCGAATTTGTGATCATGACAGCGCACGCAGCCCAGCGTCATGCCCATGAACGCACGGCCAGTGGTATCGATCTGCTCATCAATGATGTCCATGAGCAGCTTTTCTTTGTCCGGTTCGGCCAGGACCTTCGCCCCCAGGTTCAAAAAACCCGTGGCAGTGGCATTTCTCTGCCGTTGAGACAAGCTGTCAGCCGGTAAAAGATCCCCAGCGATCTGTTGAATCAAAAATTGATCAAAAGGCAGGTCCTCATTGAAGGCACTGACCACATAATCCCGGTAACGCCACGCGGTGCCGAGCGCGATATTTTCATCCAGGCCATTCGAGTCGGCATAGCGGGCAATGTCCAGCCAATGCCGTCCCCACTTTTCGCCATAATGAGGGGAAGCGAGGAGACGATCCACAAGCGCCCGAAAAGCCGCCTGCGGGTCGCGCTCATGCGCGGCGAGGTAAGCGGAGATCTCCTCAGGTGTCGGTGGCAGGCCAGTGAGGTCAAAGGTCGCGCGCCGAATCAGTGTGTAGGGGTCTGCCCGGGGGGCGAGTTCCAGACCTTTTTTTCGCAATGCCGTAAGGATGAACGCATCCACCGGATGCGGGGCCACATCGACCGGCGGTGACACCTTTTGCACGGGCCGAAAGGACCAATGCTGGCGCCCCTGCTCGATGTCGATCTTCCGTGCGCCGCTGGCGGCGACTGCTGGAGCCTGAGTGCGCGGATCGGGGGCACCTCGGCGAATCCACTCTTCCAAAACACGCACTTCCTTCTGTGGCAAAGCGCCTTTGGGCGGCATTTGGAGATCTTGCTTCTGGTAACGCACCGCATGCACGATCAGGCTGTTTTCCACCTGCCCAGCGATCAGAGCTGGGCCGGTGTCGCCACCTGTGAGCAGGGCTGCTCGCGTGTCCATCATCAGGCCCCCTTTGCTCTTTCCCGTTTCCGTCGAGTGGCACTCGTAACAGCGATTGATCAGGATCGGCCGCACTTCCTTTTCAAAAAAGTCCAGGTCGGCGGCTGTCGGTGCCGCCCCCTGCACCAGGGACGGTGCGCTGAACGCGAGACTGCAAAGGCCAATGACTGCGTGCTTCATGAGGCTGAGAGGCTACGCAAGGCCTGCGGAGATTCTTGCAGGCCCTTGTTTTCATTTTCCGACTCTCCCCCTGAACCGCCCCATCTTTTTCGCCTTCGGCATTTCATGAAGGCAATTCCCCGCTATGAAAGCGCCCTGATGTCGATGTCCCCCTCTGAAGCCAGCACCCGCGCCGAACAACTCCGCAGCGAGCTCCACCGCCACAATCACCTCTATTATGTCGAGGCCAGGCAGGAGATCAGCGATGCCGAATTTGATGCCCTGCTTCGCGAGCTGCAGCAGATCGAAGCCCAGTTTCCGGACCTGCTGACGCCGGACTCACCGACTCAGCGCGTGGGTGGTGCGCCGATTGAGGGCTTCACCCAGATCAAGCACACCGTGCCCATGATGAGTCTGGACAACACTTACTCGGAACAAGAACTCGTCGCCTTTTTTCAGCGCCTGCAAAAGAGCCTCGGTCGCGAGCGCATCCCCTGCGTCATTGAACCCAAGGTGGATGGTGTGGCCATCAGCATTCGTTATGAAAACGGCGTCCTGAAACACGGAGCCACCCGTGGCGATGGCCAGACAGGGGACGATGTCACTCATAACCTCAAGACGATCAAAAGCCTGCCGCTGCGGCTTCCCAAAGAAGCTCCTCAGAACTTCGAGGTTCGAGGTGAGGTCTTCATGACGAAAGCCAACTTCGCCAAACTCAATGAAGAGCGTGAGGGCGCAGGCGAGGCTCGTTTTGCCAATCCACGCAACTCCACTGCGGGCACGCTGAAGTTACTCGACCCCAAGACGGTGGCGAAGCGTCCGCTCGACATCGTCTTTTATGGTCTGGCCGATGTCACGGGCATTGCCATTGAATCCCAGTCCGAGATGCATCGCCTGCTACAGACAGCGGGGCTGCGCAAAGCGGACCTCATCTGGCACAAAGACAGTGCTGAAGGATTGCTGGAAGCCATTCGCGAGCTGGATGAAAAGCGCCGCTCCCTGCCTTATGAAACCGACGGTGCCGTGATCAAGGTCGATGCCTTCCTGGATCAACGCGAACTTGGTAGCACCAGCAAGGCGCCGCGATGGGCGATCGCCTACAAGTATCAGCCCGAACAGGCCGAAACCAAACTTCTCTCCATGGACATTCAAGTGGGCCGCACCGGCGCTCTCACGCCTGTGGCTCGACTCACTCCGGTCTTTCTCAGCGGTTCAACCGTGAGCAATGCCACGCTGCACAACTTCGAAGAAATCGAGCGCAAAGACATCCGCGTGGGGGACACCGTGGTGATTGAAAAAGCAGGCGAAATCATCCCTGCCGTGGTCATGGTGAAAAAGGAACTGCGCACGGGCGAAGAGCAGCCCATTCAGCCTCCCACGCATTGCCCGATTTGCGACACTGCCGTGCATCGCGATGAAGAGCAGGTCGTGATCCGCTGTCCCAATCCGAGCTGCCCTGAAGTGGTGAAACGCCGCCTAGAGCACTTTGTCTGTCGTGGTGCCATGGACATCAGCGGCTTGGGGGAATCCGTCGTCGCCCAACTCGTCGAGGCCAAGCTCGTTAAGGATGCGGCCGACCTTTATCAGCTGAATGAACTGCTGCTCGCTCGCCTCGAACGCATGGGAACCAAGAGCATCGACAACTTGCTCAAAGCTCTCGAAGTCAGCAAACAGCAAGATCCTTGGAGACTCGTCTTTGGTCTCGGCATCCTGCATGTAGGAGCGGGTGGCGCACGCAAACTGCTGGAGCACTTCGGCAGCATTGATGCCATCGCCAGTGCAAGCGTTGAAGAGCTCACTCAGTGCCCAGACATCGGTGCCATCGTCGCCCCCAGCATCCATGCCTGGTTTCATGACGAGGCGAATCTCACCTTACTGCAGCGACTGCGCAGCGCTGGACTCACCTTTGTTCAGCGGGCGGTCCAGGCCACCAGTGACCGGTTGAAGGGCACGACCTGGGTCATCACAGGCACCCTCAGCCAGGAGCGCGAATCCATGGCCGACATCATCCGTTCTCACGGTGGTAAAGTCAGTGGCAGCGTCAGCGGCAAGACCTCCTTCCTCCTCGCTGGAGACGAAGCCGGCAGCAAACTCGACAACGCCACCAAACTCGGCGTGAAGATCGTCACCGAACCTGAGTTCCGTGACATGATTGGTGGTTAGGCCCGGTCACACCAGAGTCCCCTGCCCCGCACGCCATCACTTCAGAGGGCGGGCAGTCGCTTTTGATAATGTTTCAGCGCTGTGGTGTTGTGACGCTGAATCACCGCGCGCAGCTTCTCTTCATCGCGTGTTCGAAAGGCCCGTAAGATGGCACGGTGATCCTGATTCGCCGTGTCGGCATTCGGCGGTTGGGTTTCTCGGAAGGCCAGCCGATGCAGCCGCTCCCATTCCGCAAACAACGACTGCAAGGTCTGCTCAGCGCGGCTGAACCCGGCGATACGACAGGGCAGCAGATGAAAAGCACGATTGGCCTGCTCAAATCCTACGCTGTCGCCGTGAGATGCGGTCTCCTCGAGTCGCTGCATCAGCCCTTCCATCTCTTCCAGATCCATCTCAGTCACCCTAGGCAGTGCAGCCACCGCTGAGGCTAACTCCAGAGCGCCGAGCAGTGAAAAAATCTCTGTCAGTGCCGACACATCCACCGGTGTCACCCTCACTCCGGTATGCGCTCGGATCTCCACCAACCGCTCAGACTGAAGTTGCCGCAGCGCCTCACGCACGGGGATGATGCTGACCTGGAAACGCTTGGCCAACGCATCAATCACCACCACCTCCCCAGGTTGCAGGCTGCCATTCATGATCTCAGCGCGCAGCGCCTCATAGACAGCCATGTGCTTGGTGGGGATGGAGGCAGATAAAGTGGACATGCAAGGAAATTCAGTCTTGTCATGTATCATATATGATGTATGACGGCAAATGTTAACTCCAAGCATCTCACACTCATGACCACACAACGCATCGGCATCATCCTCAACGGCGTCACCGGACGCATGGGCACCAATCAGCACCTTGTGCGCTCCATCCTTGCCATCATCCGCCAGGGTGGTATTCGGGTTTCAGATGATCTCACGCTCATGCCTGACCCCATCCTCACGGGTCGCAATGCCAGCAAGCTCGCCGCTTTAGCCGCCAAGCACAGCTGCGAAAAAACCGGCCCACTGAAAACCAGCACCGATTTGCCTGTCGTCCTCGCCGACAGCGCCTACCCCATCTTTTTTGATGCCTCAGGCACCCTTCAGCGTGCTCGTTTTGTCGAGATGGCTGTTCAGGCAGGCAAAGCCATCTACTGTGAGAAACCCACCGCTGTGGAAACCCGTGAGGCCCTGCGCCTTGCAGATCTCTGTGAGAAAGCTGGAGTGAAGAATGGTGCCGTTCAGGACAAACTCTGGCTGCCTGGACTGCGCAAGCTCGCCCTCCTTCAGTCGCAGGGTTTCTTCGGTCGCATCCTCAGTGTGCGGGGTGAGTTTGGCTACTGGGTCTTCACTGGGGAGCATGAGGGGCAGCCCGCTCAGCGCCCTTCTTGGAACTATCGCAAAGCCGACGGCGGCGGCATCATCGTCGATATGCTCTGCCACTGGCGTTACGTGATCGACAATCTTTTTGGCGAAGTCAAATCGGTCAGCTGTCTCGGTGCCACCCACATCCCTGAACGCAGAGACGAAAAAGGCGTGCCCTACGACTGTGATACGGACGATGCCTGCTACGCCACCTTTGAGACCGAGCGCGGCATCGTCTGCCAGTTCAACAGTTCCTGGACCGTTCGTGTTCGCCGAGATGATCTCTTCACCATGCAGGTCGATGGCACCCACGGCAGCGCCATCGTTGGTCTGCGCAAATGCTGGTTCCAGTCACTGGCAGGCACACCGAAACCTGTCTGGAACCCGGATGTCGATAGCCCCATCAATCACTACGATCACTGGCAGGAAGTGCCGGACACAGCGGATTATGACAACGCCTTCAAGGTTCAGTGGGAACTCTTCATCAAACACGTTGCTCTCGACACACCGTTCCGCTGGAACTTGCGTGAAGGAGCCAAGGGCGTGCAGCTTGCCGAGCTGGGCCTGCAAAGCTGGGCCGAGCGCCGCTGGCTCGAAGTTCCTGCTCTCGTGTAGTGGCTGAAAATACCGCTCTTTGAGA
>JAIXVB010000648.1 GCA_027483245.1 Verrucomicrobiaceae bacterium
AAAGAGAAGCGCGACCTGTTTAAAAAGCTGGTTAAGGATGGTCTCAAAGGCTCGGGCGACTACGGCGTGTTTGGCATCGGTGCCTTCTCAGGCCAGGGTCCGAATCGCAGCGATCTGAACGGTCAGCCGCATTACGTGGCCCGCTTTGCTTACCCGATCGAGATGAAAAACGGCCAGTTCATGGAATTCGGCCTGCAAGGCTACACCGGCAATTTTGTCACCACCCAGACGGCGATTCCAGGCGTGGGCACCCCGACCGCCAATGCCCGTGGCACCAAGGATCAACGCGTGGCGCTGACTTACATCCTGTATCCACAGCCCTTCGGGATCGAGGCGGAATGGACCTGGGGTGAGGGCCCTCAGCTGGCAGATGACATGCGCAGTGTTGGTGTCGAATCCCTCAGTGGCGGTTACATTCAAGCCAGTTATCGCAAGAAAAACGGTTCCGGCACCTGGTTGCCCTATGCACGCTGGAATCAGTATCAAGGGGGCCGCAAATTTGGCCGCAATGCCCCGTGGGATAACGTCGCTGAATTGGACATCGGTCTGGAATGGTCCCCGGTGCCTGAGCTGGAATTCACGCTCATGTACACTCACACCTTTGAGCGCACCAACACCGCGACAGCGCCTTACAATGAAGTGCAGGACGCCGATCGCCTGGGCCTGCAAGTCCAGTGGAACTTCTGATCCGACTTCATGGGGCTTTCGGACCCGCCCGACGGAATGGGTCCGAAATGCCCTCTGAGAAGCAGCTCGCGGCCGTTATTTCAACGCTTGCAAAAGGTGAGCGATCTCCGCATCCACCTCCAACGGACTGGCGACAATGCGCGCCACTTCCTCGCGCACCAGCTGCCGGAATCGGGCTCTCAATCGGGAGATGATGATGCGCACGTTGCCTTTTTCCAAGTCGGAGATCCCACTGAGCTGATCCTGAGCCGCCGCGCTGCCATTGGGGTCCAATAAAAGCGGCCTCAAGATGGCAAAGCGCTCGCCGTGACCAAGGCGCGCCTGCTCTGCCCCAAGCTGATCGAGAGCAATTTCCAGGACCCGATGCGCCCATTTGCGATCGTAATCCGCCTCGGCAGAAGGTGTCGTGATGAGGCTCTCGCGCATTTCTTCTTCCAGTTCATCGAAGCTGATGAGAGGCCCCGTGCCACTGTCACGCTTTTTGGTGTGGGCAGTGCGGATGCTGCTGCGGATGAAATTGCGCAGGGAAACAATCAAATAACTGCGGAAACGACCGATTTCGGGGTTCGCGCGCCCCGGGAGATTGCGCTCCAGCAAATGAGCAAAGAAAGACTGCGTCATGTCCTCCGCATCTTGATGGTTGAAACCCGAGTCTCTCACATACCCATAGATCGGCAGCCAATAACGCCGACAAAGGCTCTCCAAGGCCAAACGACTACCTTCCGAACTGCTCTCGGCAGCTTGGAGGATCAGGGTCCAGCAAGTGGTGTTAAACTCAGAGCTCATCGGTCGCGCGACTCTCCTTTAGAACAGAAGGCCGGTGGGTGACAGCAAGACCGTGATTTTTTATGACACACAAGCGCGGCTTCTCCAGTAGAGTTTGAGCTGCCCCCGCCATGTCATCTGCTGTGCCCCTTTCTCATTCACCGCTGCTCTCAGATGAATTGGCGGCTTCGTTGTTGGAAGATGTGCTGGATCCTCAAGAACTCAGCCTGGAACAGCCTGGCGACCAGATCGGGCGCTATCGTTTGATGAGTCGTCTCGGTGAAGGGGGGTTTGGCGTTGTCTGGCGGGCTGAGCAATCGCAGCCAGTGCGCCGAGAAGTGGCGCTCAAACTCCTGAAACTGGGCATGGACACGGTGCAGGTGCTCACACGCTTTGATCAGGAGCGCCAAGTGCTCGCAGGCATGGAGCACCCCCACATCGCTCAAATGCTGGATGCCGGGGCGGCTGGGGATGGCAGGCCCTACTTTGTCATGGAGTTGGTGAAGGGAGAACCCATCACGACCTACTGCACCCAGCACAGCCTCGGATTGCGTGAGCGAATCAGCCTTTTTCAACAAGTCTGCAGCGGCGTGCAGCATGCACATCAGCGCGGTGTGATCCATCGCGACCTGAAACCGACGAACATCCTGGTCACGGAAATCGATGGTGAGCCCGTTTCAAAGATCATCGACTTCGGCATCGCCAAGGCCATCACGACCGACAAACTCACCGCGCTGACTCTGGTCACCTTGGCAGACACGCTCATGGGGACGCCCTTATACATGTCGCCGGAGCAAATGGCGGATGTGTCGGATGTGGACACCCGCAGTGATGTCTATGCGCTCGGGGTTCTGCTCTATGAATTGCTGACTGATACACTGCCTTTTTCAGCTCAGCCCAAAGGTGCCCAGGGACAGGAGGAAATGCGACGCCTGCTCCGCGATGTGACGCCCCAGCGACCGTCCACGCGGCTCACTCACCGCCGGCTTGCGAAGTCAGGCACGGACTCCGCCAAGCCCTCGGCGCTTCCCTCCACCGTTCCCGCAGACCTCGATTGGATCGTCCTGTGCGCTTTGGAAAAGGATCGTCGTCGTCGCTATCAATCCGCTGCCGAATTCGCCGCCGATCTTCAGCGCTTTTTGAATGGCGAGCCCGTACTCGCTCACCCACCCAGTCTGGCCTACGTGAGCTCGCTTTGGGTGCGCCGACACCAAGTCGCCTTCGCCGCGGCTTCGATCAGTCTTTTGGCCATTCTGAGCGGAGCCGGAGTCGCGCTTTGGCAGGCAGCAGAGGCGCGGCAGGCGCAAAAAGTGGCGGAGGCTCAAGCCACCCGAGCCAGTGAAATCCTCACCTTTCTCACCACGCTGCTGAATCGTGCCGCCGAGCAGGTCCGCGAAGGCCGCAATGGCGAAGCGCTACACCAAGCCCTGCGCAAGAGCCTCGACCAAATCCGTGAACTCGATCATGCCCCAGCCCTGCAAGAGGAGCTCACCGCGCGTCTCCTGCTCATTTACCAGGGCATGCGTGACCACAGTGTCAGCATCCCTTTGCTAGCCTATCATGCCGAACTGCTGACCCGGCTCTACGGGCCGAGTGACCCACGCACTCGCAGCGCTCGAATGCACCACATTGGTCAAGTGGCCGATCACGGCATCCGTGCCGAGGCCCCTGCCATGCTTGAGGCCCTGCGAAAGGAAACCGAAGACCTGGGGGAAAAAGGCAGCCCGTTTTGGTTCCGTGTCATGGCTCAGATCAGCCGAGTTTGGCTCAAACTGGACTACAATCAACGTGCCCTGGATACCGCCAATGAAGCGGAGCAGGAAGCCGAGAAAAAGGGCGTTCAGGATCGTGAATGGGTCTTGGTAAAACTCGCCAAGGTGCCCGTGCTCGAGACCCTGCGCGAGTTCGATCAAGCGGAAGCCATGCTCGAAGAGTGCCGGAGCGTCGTGCTAAGAAACCCCCAGGAAGCCAGTCTCGTTGACAGCATCGATCCCCTGCTGGTGCGCATTTTCCAGATGAAGGGCGACCCAAAAGCAGCTGCCCAATGCCTGGAGCGCCGCATCGGAGAGATCCGAGCCAGCTTGGGCGCACGCCATCCGCAGTTGATCCTGCTTTTGCGAAAATTGGCCGAGGTCAAAAACGCCGCCCGATTGCCTGTCGAAGCCGTCGCCCATGCGCAGGAATCCTTTTCCATCGCCCAAGAAGCGCATCATCAACTCAAAGCCGGGCTGCCCCTGCCCAAGCTCACGGATGAATTGATGCTCGAAATCGCCGATCTCGTGATGCCGCTGCAAGAACTCGCCACCAGCGAAAGCAAAGCCGGCATGGCCGCCCAGGCCACCCAACATGCGCTGGAGGCGCTTGTCGCGGCGGAGCGCAGTGGCCGTCCCACACGCATCTCCGGCGCTCTGCGCTGTCTCACGGAGGTTTATGAAAAAGCAGGCGATCTCGATCAAGCCTACCTGCACCTGCATCGGCGCTACCTGCTGATGCGAGCCGAGAGCCCGAGCAGCCGAACCTGGACGGAGGACCTCCAAGAACTCTCGCGGCTGCGCTTGCGTCAAAACCAACCGGAAGAGGCCATGAAACTGGCTCAGGAACTGTGGACACAAGCGCTGGTTCATCCCGCGATTCAGCATGATCCCGAGCATCTCGGCCACATCGCCAATCAACTGATCAATGGTTACAAAGCGGTCTTGAAAGCCCGGCCCGGCACACCCGAGCCTGCGGAAATGGCAACCTGGCGAGAAGCTTCTGCGACCGGCCGAAAAATGGCCAATCAACGTCTGAAGGAGCAAAAGGCTGCCGATTAACGGCAGCGATCAACCAAACCGACCGCGGACATAATCATCCGTGAGCTTCTGTTTGGGATTTTCGAAGAGATTCATCGTCTCATCATACTCCACCAATTTTCCCAGGTAAAAGAGCGCCGTGTAGTCCGCCGTGCGCATGGCCTGCTGCATGTTGTGGGTGACGATGACCAGCGTGTATTGCTCCTTGAGCTGATGGAACAGATCCTCCACACGGGCCGTGGCGATGGGATCCAGAGCCGAACAGGGTTCATC
>JAIXVB010000033.1 GCA_027483245.1 Verrucomicrobiaceae bacterium
CCACACTGGAGCACGCGGTATTCTTGACCGAGGCGCTGACAGGCGGTGGTGAACTCTTCTGTCGTCTCGGTGTTGAAGGTGAACATGTCGTAATGACAGGGCACGACGAGACGCGCTTGGCAGGCCTTGGCCAGGGCCGCGGCTTCGGTGCCGTTGAGGTTGCCTGACACGCGGCGTTCAGGCCGGTTGCCATTGATGGGCAGCAGCATCAGATCGCAGGCATGGTCTCGCAGGGTCTCCACCAATCCATCATGCCAGAGGGTGTCGCCACTGTGATAAAGCGTGAATCCCCCCACCTTGAGAATGAAGCCCGTGCAGTAGCTGTCTCCCCATTCATCACGCAGGATCTCATTGTGCGCAGCGGCGATGCCCCGCAACTGCCACGCTGGGGTGTCAAACACATCGTGATCGCCCATGCGATGAAGCTCCACCGGCGCATCGCCAAGCCGAGCTGCGGCATCGCCCATGATGGGTGGTGGCAGGAAGAGGTGGATACCGCCATGCGCGTGAGCAAGGGGCACAAGCGTTTCGGCATCGAGATGATCCGTGTGCAAGTGACTGGCGGTGACAAACTCCAGGGCTCTGGGAATTCGCTCAGGACTCAAACAGCGCTCTGTCATGCGCACATGCGGTTTGTCCGTGGCGGCGTATTTTTTTGTCAGGGAGTCCGACAGGTAGGGATCAAATAGAAAACGTCGCCCCGCCTGCTGCACCAAAAAACCACTCTGCCCCAACCACCAAACATGCAGGTCACGATCGGTGAGGGAGACACTGGCGATGTCTGCCAGCAGGGCGTCGTCTTTTTGCAGAGCTGGGAGCATGGCGGGGTTTCAGTGGTCAGTGTTCGGTTTTCAGTGGTCAGTGTTCTTCGCCTTGAGAATTGGGACTTTCTGAGGCTTGGACCTTTTCTCTTATCCCTTTCCCCTTTTCCCTTCTTCAAGCTCCCCTTCTTTAAGAACTGAGTTTGTGAAACTGGATGGCGGCGATTTTTTCGGCCATGTCATGATCGGCGCAGAAGACGAGTTCAGCAGCGGCGGCGCGACTGATGCGGGCGCGGAGGGCGACGACCGGGCCCATGCTGAGACCATCGACATAAGCCTGAACGGGGCGGCGATCAGGCTCGAGACTGCGGATCTCCACGGTGCTGTCGGTGCTGAGCAGGGCGCTGCGCCAGTGGGCAGGTTCCATGACATTCGAACCGACGAGCAACCAGGCAGGTGTGTCGGCGAGAAGTGGGCTGGCTCCCATGCTACGAGCATAGGCCGTGGAACCGGCGGCGGTGGCGACAAGCGCGCCATCACTGACGAGCTTGGGGATGCGCTTCACATCGTTCACGCTGACCTCGAGCCAAGCGCTCTGGCTGGTGCTGCGCTCGATCCAGGCATCATTGAAACCGTAGGCCGTGCGGGTGGCACCCATGGCATCTTCAAACTCCAGGTAAAGCATGGGCAGCTGCCGGAGGATGACGTCGCGCGGAGGAAAAGGCTGATCGAAGACCTGCTCAGGCCCATTCATGAGGAAACCGAGGTGGCCTGCATTGAGGCCAAAGAAGGGCAATCGATGCCGCCAGTGCTCGCGAATGCTGCGGAGCATGGCGCCATCACCCCCAATGACGCTGATGAAACGGGCCTCGGTGGCAGAGACACCAGGGCCTGTTTTTTCAGCGTAGGCCACGGCCTTGGGGTTCAGGTAGTCGGCCTGAAGAAAAAAGGGCTGCTCATGCAGACTGCTATGAGCCCAAGTGCCGGGGATGGGCGCACGGTAAAGGCCATAACGCTCAATGTAATCCATGACGCGTGGAGTCACGAGTCCCTGAACGGAGTCGCCACGGCTGAGGTGATCGCGGATGAGCGAGCTGGAGCCGGGTTCATCCAAGGTGAAGAGGCGCGATTGAGGCGGAAGATCGTCTGCGTCCATCTCATGGCCTGGACGCGTGATGACGGCGAAGTTTGCCCGAGCCCAGAGTTCCTCGCCCTTTTCCCAGGTGCGCTGAATGAGGGACTTGCCCTTGCTGCCGCCCGTGATGAGGTCTGCACCCACGACATGCCAGATCTGACCTTCGGGCTCGAACCGAGTCTGGAGCTGATGATTGCGAAGGAAGGTGGCCTGCTCGAGGTCGAAGAGATCGACCGTGACTTTTTCCAAGTCCCCAAAGGTGAGATCGGCCAAGGCTGCCCGATAGATGGCGGGGACAGCCCCGGTGACCGGCTTGTCAGGACGCGGTCCGCAGGGGATGACGCGGACGCTGTCAAATTCACGCGCCAGCAGCCGCGCGATGGCACGGTGATGCAGTCCCGGGGGATTGAAACTGCCTCCAAAGAGGGCGATGCGCTTGGGCATGAGAGTGAGGGGTGGTGACTTCTCAGATATGAGTGTATCCAAGAGCCGTCACAAGACGAAACTCTCGTATTCTCCCCGACCATGCCACTCTTCACCTCAGAGGCAGAGCGCCTCGCCGAATTTCCGCTCGCCAAAGACAGCATCTTTTTAGCCCATGCCGGAGTGACCATCCTGCCACGCCGGGTGACTCGAGTGATGCAAGAGTATCTGGAGGAGAGTTGCCTGCGCATGCAGGAGTTCCCGGAGGCTTGGCGCGCCGTCAATGAAACGCGGGTGGTGGCAGCGAAGATGATCGGAGCAGAAGCCAGCGAGATCTCTCTGCTCGGCCCCACTTCTCTAGGGCTCAGCCTCGTGGCCAATGGCCTGGATTGGCAACCAGGAGATGAGGTGGTGTGTTATCAGGATGATTACCCCGCGAATGTTTACCCCTGGACCGATCAGGCCCGCCGTGGCGTGACGGTGCGGCTTTTGAAACCCGAGACGCCCGGAGAAATCACCCTGGAACTGGTCGAGGCAGCTTTGACACCGAAGACAAAGCTGGTGGCGCTGGCTTCCTGCCATTTTCTCACGGGTTACCGCATCGACATCGATGCCATCGGTCAGATGCTGCATGCACGTGGCATCCTGTTTTGCTTGGATGCGATTCAGACGCTGGGTGCCTTTGAGACAAAGGTGGATCATGTGGACTTCCTTAGCGCGGATTCGCACAAGTGGATGCTCGGGCCCATGGCTGCGGGCGTGGTGTATGTCCGTGAATCGGTGCAGGAGCGTTTGCGGCCCACGCTGCTGGGGTCCTGGAATGTGAAGAGCCCAAACTTCATCGCCCAGCCTGAAATCGCCTTCGAAAAAGGCGGGCGTCGTTATGAACCCGGTGTGCTGAATGTGGTGGGCACCCTGGGCATGAAGGCAGGTTTGGAACTGCTGCTCGAAAAGGGAATTCCCGAGGTCAGTGCTCAACTGCTGCGGCTGAAGACTCGGCTCGTCGAGCGATTGACTCCCTTGGGATTCGAATTCATCGGACCGGTGACGGGTCCCCATGCCTCTGGCATCACCACCACAAGGCGACAACCCGGCACCGGCCCCACCGTGGACAAAGTCTATGAACACCTCACTGCCCATCGCGTCAGCCCCTCCCTACGCTACAATCGAGAAGGCCAGCCCTTCCTGCGCTTCAGCCCCCATTTTTACAACACCGAGGCCGAGATGGATCGGGTGGCCGATCTGATCGCGCAAACCCCTGAGTGATGATTAAGCTTTCCTGAGAAGTCGGCGCTCGACTTTCTTGCCTATCTTTTGTTAGCCTCGCGGGAATTCGTAACAAATCCGCGACATGGCCAAACAAACGATTGTGAAAAAAGGAGCCGCTCAAAAAACCGTGGCTGTCGCCAAGAAAACCGCTCCTGCCGCCAAACCTGCGCCAAGTGCGAAGAAGGCCGTCTCGAAACCCATCTCAAAGCCGACCCCGGTCAAAGCCCCGGCTGCATCTGCCTCCATCAAGCCTGAACCTGCCGCCGTGGTGGCACCGCCCGTGAAAGTGGCCGCCCCTGCCCTGCCCGCCACGCACAAACACGCGCCCCCGCCGAAGCCCCCTGTTCCAGCCGGCACACCGCTGGCCGTCAGCGCCCAGTCATCGCCCGGCATGGCCGCCAATGGCAACACACATCCGGCGAACATCCTGATCGTGGTCACCTGCGGCGGCTGGCCCGTGACTGAACTGAGCCGCGATCACTTCACGCTGATGGAGCACTTTGAAGTGCCTGGACAGACCTCCCCGTTCAGCAACAACATCACCTCCTTTCGCAACGCTGGCACGGGTGCCTACCTCCTGCAGACTAAGCCGATCAATGGTGCCCCCTGGCGCAGTGGTCATCACCTGGGCCAAATCCTCGTCTCCACCAACGAAGACCAACAAGGACAGGCCGCCTTTAAGCTCATCGTCCGGTGATCATCGCCGCCTAGCCCGCTGCCGCAGTTCACAGGGACTGTTTTTTGTCATCTCTGCATGACAGCAAAAAGGAGGCTTGACCGTTGAGTTCCGTCTCCCTTGACTGAATCACTCATGAATCGCCGCGATTTTCTCCACAAGACTGCTCTGACCACAGCTGCCCTGGCCACCCCCAGCCTTCAAGCCGCCGCCACCAAGCCCCTCATCGGTCTGGATCACTTCGCCGTGCGCGCCACGGGCTGGAAAGCCGCGCAATACATCGACTATGCGGCCTCGCTGAAACTCGACACCTGCTTCATCTCTGAGCTGCACATCTTCGAAAACTTCGAAGACGCCTACCTCCAGGGGCTGAAAGATCAGGCTGACAAAGCAGGTCTGAAACTCTACGTCGGCACCGGTAGCGTTTGCCCCACTTCCAACACTTGGAAAGACACGTATGGAACCGGAGAAGAGCATCTCGCCCTCACCATCCGCGTCGCAAAAAAACTCGGTTCCCCCGTCGCGCGTTGTTACTTGGGGAATCAAAAAGACCGCAGCACAGAGGGCGGCATCCAACGTCACATCGAGGAAACACTCAAAGTCATCCGCGCCAACCAATCCAAGGCCGAAGGAGAAGGCATCAAAATAGCCATCGAAAATCACGCCGGGGACATGCAATCGCACGAGCTCAAAGCCCTGATCGAAGCTGCTGGCAAAAGCTACGTCGGAGCCAACATCGACCCCGGCAATGCCGTCTGGGCTCTCGAAGATCCCCTCGCACACCTGGAGGTTCTCGGACCGCTCACCATCTGCTCAAGCGTGCGCGACAGCATGGTCTGGGAAACCGAGGACGGAGCCATGGTTCAGTGGACCGCAGTGGGAGAAGGATTGGTGGACTTCAAAGCCTACGCCCAACGCTTTGCTGAACTCGCGCCAGGTGTCCCGCTCCAAGTCGAGACAATTTCTGGCTTCGCCCGTCCCTTTACCTGGAAAAAGGAAGAGTTCTGGAAACCTTTCCCCGATTACCAAAACACGCCTGCTTTTGAAAAATGGGTCGCCCTTTCCAAAAAAGGCAAGCCAATCCCCAGCTTCAAAGCTCCCGAAGGCCCGAGTAAAAAGGACGCCGAAATCGCCTATCAAAAGGGTGAATTGGAGCGCAGCACCACGTGGTTAAGAGCTCACTTGTGAATAACTGACGGATCCAGCCTCAGAGCGACCAGAAATGTCGCTAAGACGAGATTTACCAGAAAAAGGCAACCGAATGGCTGGATTTTCAAAAATGAGAGGCAGAAAAGATGATTCTCCCAAAATTAAAGTTTACTTAACTATCTGCGATCACTAAATACAGCCCAGAATATTCTCTGGCTGTTATGACTCTCGCTTCCGACACCTTCCGCCCCGAGACACTCGCCGAACTCGAATCCAGTCTGGATCAGATGAAGACGGCGAATTACTTCCTACGCGTCGCCGTGGACCAGGTGCCAGAGGCGGTTCTGATTGTCGAAGCCGATGGAGGCGAAAAATCAGGGCCCAAGATCCTTTTCAGCAATGCCGCAGCGGCGATTCTAGTCGGTGTCGAACCCGAGCAAGGATTGCGCGGCATGGGCATCGCGGACCTCGCCTCGGGAGACATGGATGCTTCATTGCTTCTAGAAAGTCTGAATCGTGCGGTCGAAAATGGAGGAACCCATGAATGTGAGTGTCGCATTCAAAACTTCTACGGCCACGAACCCCAGCTCTGTCGCTGGCGGGTGCGCGCGGTGTTCAATAGCCTGCGGAAACTCCTGAATTTCACCATCACGATCAGTCCCCAAAGTCTGATCTCTGCCGCGGCTATCAAAACGGGTCCGCTGCGTCCCATTGATGATCTGGATGCCCAATCCGAACAATTAAAACAGGATAACTTGGCAGCCTTGGCACAGGGCATCGCCCATGATGTGAACAATCTTCTGGGACCAGTCACCATGCGCTTGTCGGATTTGCTCCAGCAAGTCCAAGGTCAACCCGCCCTGCAAGATGAGCTGCAATTGATCTTCTGCGGTCTCAAACGCGCTCGTCAATTCACTTCCCAGGTCGTCACCGCCTGCAAAGCCAAGCCCAATCAGCATCAGCCTGTCGATGTCGCTGCCATCATCCATGACACCGTGAAATTCGCCGGTGCAGGCTCCAATGCTCAACTGCGGGTGCGTTTAGGCACCGCCCTGCGCTGGCCTGTGGCAGACGCAGTCAAAATCAGCCAAGTGCTGCAAAACCTTATTCTCAATGGCATCCAAGCGATGCCTCAAGGTGGCTACATGGACGTGGACGCCGAAAACTGTGACCTCAGTCTCGGCCAAGACAAAATCCTGAAGCCAGGCGCTTATGTGAAGATTGTCGTGCGCGATCGCGGCTGTGGGATTTCACCCGAAAATCTCGATCGCCTTTTCAAGGAAACCTTCACCACAAAGCCCGATGGCAATGGCATCGGCCTCACCACCTGCAAACGCTTCATCAAAGCTCATGATGGCGATATCCGAGTGTCCTCACGCTTGAATGTCGGCACCGAATTCACGCTCTTTTTGCCTGCCGTCACAGCCCCGGCGTCCGAGACTCGGACTCCTGAAAAAAGCCAAGCGCCTGTTCCCCTCAAGCATGGTCAGGGCCGAGTTCTCATTGTCGATGATGAAGATGATCTCCGAAAAGTGGCTCACATGATCCTGAAGCGCTGTGGCTACGAAGTCATCGAATGCGACAATGGACAGGATGCCGTCAAGATTTATCAAAGTCTCGCCCGCACCGGCACACCACCCGATGTTGTGCTCATGGACCTCACCCTGCGTGGTGGCATGAACGGCGGTGAAACAGCCTCTGAAATCCTGCGCTTTGATCCTGAAGCCCGTCTCGTAGTCACGAGTGGAAGCGTCAATGAAGACGTGCAGATGAGTTATCTCGAAAAAGGTTTTGTCGGGGTGCTACCGAAACCCTACGAAGCCGGAGAGCTGACCCAAATCGTGCATCGTGTGGTGACCATGATGAGCAGAGCTTGATTTTTCGCTTGGGAAAACTCCAAGGCTCAATCCCTGTCTCAGGGGAGTAGCCCCGCTAGCAGTCAGCCATATCGCAGGGTCTGCGTCGTGATCAAAGAATCCGATTGAGGGAGATAATCCCTCCCATCTTTGACTGATGACAGTCTCAACTCACGCAGAATTGAACCACTCAACAATCGACTCAGCTTCGGATCATTGTGGATCCATTGAGTTTTTGTTTCCGGCCTGCAGTCAAGACAGGAAAAGGGGGACAAGGAAATCATTCCCTTGTCCCCCTTTCCTTGGCAGAGAATGCGAATTTAGATCGCCCTCAGCTTTCACCCATCCGAATCACTCGAACCGATGCACCCGCTGCTAGCAACAGCAGGTGCTTGAAGCCTCCAATCGAAAGATCAAGGGGGGGTGACAATGTCGAGCGAGACCGTATCACTTTGGAAATTGCTCGTTGCTGCATTGGATACTCTCACATAATAGCCGCCATCATCGGACTCGGTCGGAGAGTCGATAGTCAAAGTAGAACTGGTTTGACCACTGATAGCATTGCCATCTTTATACCATTGATACGTTGGCGAAGTGCCATTGGCGATGGCCGTGAACTGAACTTGAGTTCCGGCGTTCACTTGGCTGTCTGAAGGCGTTCGAGTCACTGTGACACTGGTGATCGGTTCAGCGATCGTGAGATTCACAGGATTGCTCGTCGCTGAACTTGGAATCACGTTAGAGACCGTGCAGGTATAGCTACCGTTGTCTGATGTTGTCGGGTTAGTGAGGGTAAACGTCGAGCCCGTGGCACCACTGATTGGATTGTTATCCTTGAACCAGGCATAGGTCAGACCCGAAGTAGCCCCAGCGACTGTCGGTGTGAAAACTACCGAAGCCGTTCCCGGTGCGAGCACAGCAGTAGCAGGCGAACGAACCAGTGTAACCCCCGTGATGACATCATTGACGGCAAGGGTGGCATTATCACTCACCAAACTGGTCGCCGTGTTGCTCACCAAAACCGTGTAAGTGCCTTCATTATCATTCGTAACACCGGTCAAGGTCAGTGTATTTGTTGTCGCTCCGCTAACCTTATTGGTCACATCGACAAGATTAACCCCATCTTTGCGCCATTGATACGTCAGGGTTCCCTGCCCCGTGGCGGTCACAGTGAAGGTCACGCTCGCATTCGGATTCACCGTCCGCGAGATCGGTTGTGGATTGATCACAATCGGGGCAGGAGTCAGCGAGACCTTGCCTGAAAGAATCGGTGAAGTGTTGATCGTCGTGGGAGGAGACGTCGTCGGCAACTGTGGCAACAAGAAGTATCCAGCTGCAGAAGCATGCGCGCCAGCAATAGCCGCTGTGCCATTCACCTCATGCTCAGGAGTATTTGGAATCGTCGGAATAATGAGTCCTTGATAAGTTACCGCTCTTTTGACAGTACCGTCCGTGAGTTCAAATCGACCTGTGAAACTACCGGTGGAAGGATAAAGTAGGAAGGTTGTCTTTGCAGGATTTCCAGGTGAACCAGCAGCAGGTAACTGAGAGTAATTATTCGAAAATATCGAGAAGGCGATGTCAGGCTCTAAAGCAGCCGTATCAACCTTCGCACCTGTGAAGAGAAGCCTCGCATTGTTGGGTGTATTGATGAGGTCTGCCACAATTTGCCCAGAGGCTGGAGGATAATAACTCATCCCGAGAGCCGAAAGCGACAAGGGGCCAAAGCCACTGCGATAATTGCGCTCAGTCGCCTTGATCTGTGGATCTTTCAGCCAACGTAGCTGACCTCCTACGCGCCTCTGATTCTGTTGAGGGGTAGATCGCGGATCAATGTTAAATGAACTGAATGACAGGTTGCCATAGATTGAGCCTGTATTGGCATACAGCATTTGAAACAGAATCATGCCATTGGATCTGCTCAGGTTTGAACTCGTCGTAAACAGAGTTCCATCACTGAGACGCCCAACCATCGTGGCTGTCCCTGCATAACCGGTTGTTATAGTTGCAAAGCCCGTCCCCTGCGGCACTGAATCAAGATTGACTGAACTTGTGGGTAAATTGAAACCAACGTTGTAAATGCCTGGGCCGAGGAAGTCTCCCTGAATTCGAGCTAAATTGGGGCTAATCCCAGCAATGGGTTTCGTCGGAGAATAAATATAGGTCGGATTGTAGCTAAGGTTGAATACTTGGCGGAATCCAGAGAGACTCGTGAGCACGTTACCATCTGAAATTTGGCCTGTGACCCATCCACCGTTCGGCTCAATTTGAAATCTTAAAATGAGGTTAGGCAAGCCTTTGCGAGGGATCACCACCTCAGCAACTGGATCTAAAAGACCAGGAAAATAAGTGAGCGCCCCTCGGACTGAATAAACATCCTTCCCAAGGGTAACCTTCGCGGTAAAAGCTGCCGTATCTGCGATGGTTAAATCCAACCGTCCACCTCGATTCGCGTTCAAAGTCGAATGGGGCTCAATGCCAGCCTGAAAGACTCCTACCGCATCGACAGGAAGAGGAAAAATCTCCAAGAACCCAGCTGAATGATTGCTATTCCCCGCAGCATTCTGCATGGCCACAACAAATCTAAATCTACCAGGCTTGGTAGGGCGTCCCGTAATACGCCCCGTTGTTTTATTGATTACCAGCCCAGCAGGTAAATTGATGGTTTGAAAATTGGTCGGTGTGTTGGTCAGCGCTGTATCGAAAGGGATGACGAAATCATAATCAAATCCAACGACACCATTGGCCGCATTGAAGCTTTCTGGTAAAACAGGCCGCGCAACAACCGCCAGTTTCAGATTACCCGTATCAACGCTACCAAGACCAGCAGCATTAACACGACAACTGTAAATATCTGAATCTGCAGACTGTACAGAGTTAAACACAAGGGTGGAATTTGTGGCACTTGGAATATCCGTGATCGTGTTTGTGCCTTTTCGCCATTGATAGGTTAGGCCCGGACCTGTGATCGGAGCAACCAACGTCACCTTACGGTTTGGCAGTGAAGTGATAAGCTTCGTTATTTTATCAACAACCACGACGTTCGCTGATGTTGTGGCTTGATTTCCAGAAACATTGGTGGCTTTGGCTGTGTAAACACCGCCATCTGTCAACTTGGCCGCAGTAATGAGTAGCTTAGGTTTTGTCTGACCTGCCACAGCTCGACCATCCTTGCTCCAAGCAAAGGCAGGAACAGGCGCACCTGTCGCAGCAGCATTCAATTCTAGTGGGCTGCCGACTTCTACGATTTTGGAAACAGGGTGCTGGGTAATCAGCGGTGCCCCACGAAAATCAATCCGAGCAGGAACACTTGTGACCGAGCTATTTTCATTGCTCACGACAACATCATAAGAACCGACATGACTTAACTGAACACTCGGCACAATGAGAGATGCTTTCGTCTCACCTGTCAGCACCTGACCATCTTTGCGCCATTGGTATTGAAGGGCTGTGCCTGTAGCTGACACTGTTAAAGTGGCGCGTGCTCCTTGAATCACCGCTTGAGCCAAAGGCTGCCGAGTGATCACAGGACCTTGGTAACCTGCTCGAACAGTCACTTGAAAGGTTTGGCTGCGTGGAGTTGTGCCGTCTAAATCTGCTAATTGCACAGTCACATTACTGACTCCAGGTTTGATCCCCGTGACTTGGAGCTGATCTCCAATCACTTCGGCCGTAATCACGGATGGGTCGGCTACAGTCACCACACTGTAATTTAATGCCGGGATAACATAAGTTTCGTTGATGAATACACTCTGACGGACGTCCAATGTGGTAGGTGCTGCGGACGCATCTATGGGATACTCAGGAAAGCTTGTCCGAACACCATCAACCACAGCACGATTGTCCGCACTTTGTGTTTGGGTATAAACTCCTCTAGGGAGAGCTGCAATGCCATCCACCACACTCAAACTTGGGGTCGTAAGACGGCCAAAGGCAGTAAATCCACCATTTTGGTTGTCGAGGCTTTGTGGATCCGAGGAATTGTTATTCGCCAAGTTAAAAAAGAAATCATTGGAAGCGCTATTGGGATTTCCCAGAGCCCAGGCATCGTCCGTGGGAGCACCGCGTTTGGCTGAGGCAATGGTTCCTCGAATGTTCGATATGCCAGGCTCATTGAGCGGTGACGGCAAAGAACTTACCGAGGTGAAAAAATTGGGAGTCTGCACAGGTCGAAAACCACCGCCCTGTAGAATGAAACCTGGAATGGAACGATGAAAGGCGACTCCGTTGTAACGTCCACTTGTCACATAATTCAAAAAATTCTGCACTCCGAGGGGCGCGAGGCTGGGATAAAGAAGAACGTCAATATTCCCACGTGACGTTTCAAAACG
>JAIXVB010000154.1 GCA_027483245.1 Verrucomicrobiaceae bacterium
AGCATGACGGCGATTTGGAATTTTTCTTTGATGAATCGGATCAGGTGCATCAGCTCTTCTTTCTCCGTGGGATTCATCCCGGCTGCAGGCTCGTCAAGCAGGAGCAGCTTTGGTTTTGTAGCCAGAGCGCGCACGATTTCCAAACGCCGTTGATCGCCATAGGGCAGGCTTTTGGCTTCTTCATCACGCACGGCGCCGAGTTTAAAAATCTCGAGCAGTTCGATAGCCTGAGCTTCCACGGATTTTTCGTGGTTTTTAAAACCTGCGCCACGCCAGAGAGCCGCTCGAATACCGTGTTTGCAGTGCATCTGCATGGCAGCGCGGACATTGTCCAAGACGCTCAGGGAGCCAAAGAGTCGGATGTTTTGAAAGGTGCGGGCAATGCCTTGGCGTGTGAGATCATGCGGCTTCACCCCTGCCGTGCACCGACCATTCAGGTGAATGTGACCATCGGTGGGCTGATACACTCCCGTGATCATGTTGAAGGCCGTCGTTTTACCCGCTCCATTCGGACCGATGAGACCGATCAACTCGCAGGGCTGAACCTCGAGACTAAACTTCGAGACAGCCGTCAATCCACCGAATCGGATGGTGGCGTTATCGAGTTTTAAAAGAGGCTGACTCATGCGGCCCCTTTCTGTTTGCGGTTCCAGGTGAACAAACCCTGTGGGCGAGCCATCATGAGGACGATGATGAGCAGGGAGTAAATGATCATGCGATACTCACTGAATTGGCGCAGCACTTCAGGCAATAAAGTCAGCAAAATCGCCGCGACCACCACGCCCGCCGTGCGGCCCATGCCACCGAGAATGACCATGACGACGATGTCGATGGACTTGAGGAAATCGAAGCCCGTGGGTGAAAGAAACTGCTTGTGATGCGCATACAAACCGCCGGCAATGCCTGCAAAGAAAGCCCCCGTCACAAAAGCGGTGACCTTGTAACGCACAGGATTGATGCCCATGGAACTGGCCGCAACTTCATCATCACTCACGGCGATGAACCCGCGTCCATAGGTTGAATTCACCAGGGCCGTGACGACGTAAATCGTGATTGCAGCCAATCCAAAGGTCCAGCCAAGCGTGGTGTATTTGGGAATGCCCTTCAGACCGCTGGCCGCGCCCACTGCTTCCATGTTCTGGACCACGACACGGATGATCTCGCCAAACCCAAGGGTCACGATGGCCAAATAATCCCCGCGCAAACGCAGAGACGGCACGCCTACGCCGAGGCCTGCCAGGGCAGCGAGCGAACCTCCAGCGAGCAGAGCAAAAAGGAAAAGCAACGGCTGCAAGGCGGGGGGCAACATGGGCGAAACGACCAGTGAGATTTTTGCCGCCGTGTATCCCCCAACGGCCATGAATCCGGCATGGCCCAGGCTGAACTGACCCGTGTGACCGTTGATGAGGTTGAGGCTGACCGCGAGGATGATGTTGATGCCGATATCAACGATGATGCCAAGGTAATATCGATTGATCTGCGCGCTGAACATCGACACCACCACCGCCAGCACGATGCCGACGATCAACCAGCGCTTGGCTCCAGCCAGCGCTGTCGGGGATTGAGAGTGGAAAGTGGAGAGCATGAAGGACGAGGTGACTACTGTTTGCAGGATGAATTCATTCTCTTAACCAAGGACTCTCCATTAAACCTTCTCGACAGTTGCTTTTCCGAGCAGGCCAGCAGGCTTGAACAACAAGATCAGAATGAGGATGGCGAAGGCGATGCCGTCACGGTAGTTCGAGAGACCAGAGATGCCGCCGGCAAAGGTCTCCAAGAGTCCCAACAACAAACCGCCAAGCGCTGCACCGGGGAGATTGCCAATGCCCCCCAACACGGCGGCGATGAAAGCGCGCAATCCGGGCTGGACGCCCATGAGAGGGTCGATGCCGGGTGCCTTCAGCGCGTAGAGAATCCCTGCCACGGCTGCAAGGGCAGAACCCAGACCAAAGGTAAAAGAGATGATGCGGTTGATGTTGATGCCCATCAGCGCCGCCGCTTGCTGATTGAAGGAAACAGCGCGCATGGCCGTGCCCATTTTGGTGCGCTGAACAATGAACCAGAGACCAAAAAGCAGGATCAGAGTGGTCACCACAACGACCAGATCGTTGCTGCCAATCACCAACCCACCCAGATTGAAGTCATGCACGGGCATGAGTTGCGGAAAGGGTTTTGTATCGGCACCAAAGACCGCTTTGTGCTGGCAGGTGAACTCAATGAACAGCGAAACACCGATCGCGGTGATGAGCACTGTGAGCCGGGGCCGCTGACGCAGGGGACGGTAGGCCAGGATCTCGATCAATATGCCAATGCCCGCACAAATCATGGCGGACAGTAACACAATGATCAGCGTGCCAGTCAGCGAGGGCAGAGGCATCACTTCATGGATCGCAGGGGCGATGAAGTAGGCTGAATAAGCCCCCAGCATGAGGACATCCGCATGGGCGAAGTTGATGAACCGAAGCACCCCATAGACCATCGTGTAACCCAGGGCGATGAGGGCATAGATGGACCCTAGAGCGAGACCGTTGATGAGTTGTTGCAGCAGCCAGTCCACTAGGGCTTCAGAGTTGGGAGGTTGAGCTTTGAGAGACGCGTCATGGGTGGTTTGCGAAGGGTTGAACGACTGAAACGGTCACCTCTTGGATTGGATTTAATCGTTCATCTTCTGCACCCACCTTCACTCTCACGGAGCCACCGTCTCGAGATACTTGAACTTACCGTCTTTGACTTGAAGAATGACTGCTGACTTTACTGCATCGCGCTGAGCATTGATGGCGATTTTTCCTGTCACTGCCTCGAAGTCTTTGGTGGCAGCCAGGGCATCACGAATGGCTTTGCTGTCGGCGCTTCCCGCGCGCTTGATGCCGTCCGCGAGAAACATCGCAGAATCATAACCCAGGGCAGCCATCGCGTCTGGCATCTTGCCATTGAAACGTTTTTTATAGGCCTCCACAAAGGTGGCCACCGCAGGTGAAGCAGCATCCGAAGCGTAGTGCGTGGAGAAGTAGTGACCTTCAACAGCGTCCTTGCCGATGTCGAGCAGGGTCTGGCTTTCCCAGCCATCTCCGCCACAAAGAGGCACATTCAGGCCCAGCTGTTTCGCTTGAATGGCGATGAGGGCGACATCGGTGTAATAACCGGGAATAAAGACCGCATCAGGGGCAGCGCTTTTGATGGCGGTGAGCTGGGCTTTGAAATCTTTATCTCCGCCATTGAAGTCGAGTTCTGCCACGATCTGTCCGCCGACTTTGAGGATACCCTCTTTGAAAAATTTCGCCAAGCCCTTGCTGTAGTCACTCTTCACGTCGGTGAAAACAGCCACTTTTTTGGCATTCAGACTCTTGGTCACGAAGTTTGCCATCACCGTGCCCTGGAAGGGATCGATGAAGCAGACACGGAAGATATGATCTCCCGTTTCAGTGACCTTTGGATTCGTCGAAGCAGGCGAAACCATGGGAATGCCGTTTTGCTGGCAGATGGGAGCGGCTTCCAAAGAGCGGCTGGAGGCCACCTCACCGAGGATGGCGACGGCTCCATCTTTGGAAATCAGCTTGTTGACGACGTTCGAGGTCTCCCCTGCTTTGGATTGGTTGTCTTCCGTGAGCAGTTCGAGCTTTTTACCCAAAACACCGCCGGCTGCATTCAGCGTCTCCACGGCGAGCAAGGTGCCTTCGTGGGAGGAGATGCCAAAGGTGGCCTCCTTGCCGGTCAGGGAGGCAAATTCGCCAATGACGATGCTGTCACCTCCGGTTTTGCTGCATCCACTTAAAGCAGTCAGCAGACAGGAGATAGCAGACAGGGATAGAAAGTAACGACGGTGCATGAAGCCATGTATAATCAGCAGTCATCGTGCCGACAACCAAGAATTACCCGGAGACGGGTCAGATATCTTGAGCACTATTAAGGCCCCTGTTTCCCAGACAGCTGCGAATCTCACCCTTCAAGTCAACTTCGCAGGCTGACCTGTACTTTCCAAAACCGCGTGCCAGAGTTCACTGTTCGGGTCCACTTTCCGGCGACCGTGTGTGACCATGTCCAGGGGCAGATGCACAAAGGCCCCATGCCAGCGCCCCACCAGCATGGAGGTCTTCCCTGCCATGGCCGCATGCACGGCAGCCTGGGCTAGGCGCGAGCAGTACACATTGTCTTGCGGATTCGCCGGCACGCTGCGCACGATGTAACTCGGGTCGATGAACTTCAGGTTCACCTCCATGCGCCGCTCTTTGAAGAAGGCATTGATTTCATCCTTCAAATACAGGCCGATGTCGCCGTAACGTTTGTTGCCGCTGGCATCCGTGCCGCCGTCGGATTGCATGAGTTCCTGACCGGCCCCCTCGGCGACCACGATCACAGCCTGCCCACGCTTCGCCAGTCGGTAGCGCAGCGTCTCCAGCAGCCCGCTGGTGCCATGAAGGGCAAATTTCACCTCGGGGATCAGCACAAAGTCCACATTGCTCCCTGCCAACGCAGCGAAACAAGCGATGAAACCACTGTCACGTCCCATCAGCTTCAGCAGGCCGACTCCATTGACCGCCCCACAGGCCTCCGTGTAGGCGCACTTCACGGCATTCACAGCCTCTGCAAACGCTGTCTCGAAGCCGAAACTCTTGTCGAGATACATGATGTCGTTGTCGATCGTTTTGGGAATGCCCACGATGGCCTTTCGCAGCCCGCGTTTGGCCACTTCTTTTGCGATTTCCGAGGCCCCACGCAGGGTGCCGTCTCCCCCGATCACAAACAGAATGTCCACGCTCATGTCTTCCAGCGTGTCCACCATGTCACCGATCGGCTGTTGCCCGCGTGAACTGCCCAAGATGGTGCCGCCGAAGTTGTGGATCTGCGACACCGACTCTGGGCGCAGCATGATCGGCGTGTGCCCGTAACGCTGCACCAGCCCCTCATATCCATAGCGAAAACCATACACCTTGGTGATCCCGTACTGTCGGTGACACTGGTTCACGATTCCCCGGATGATGTCATTGAGCCCTGGACAGAGTCCCCCGCAGGTCACAATCCCCACCGTCGTCCGGGCCGATTCAAAAAATACATGCTCGCGCGGTCCCGCCTCCTCAAAGCTCAGTGGCTCACCCGCTGTTGCGCCTTCTTCTTTGAGTTCCTGCAACGAGTTCGTGTAGAGAATGCGGTCCGCATCTGTCTTGAAAGGCACCTCCACCGTCCCGATTTGGTGCAGGGGCGAATCAAACAAACAAGGTCCGAGGGAGGCAATATCGACATTCAGCATGGCCTTTTTAGATAGAGCAGATCGGGTGCCATGCACAGCTTAGGCAGAAGAAATCCGAAAACCACAATCGGAAGCCCCAAATGAGGCAGTGGAGCTACCAGACGTGTCTTTCCGGTGGCACCCAAAGACAAGGTGTCCAGACTTCCCTCTCTCCCGTCGAACCCAAACTTTACTTTCCAGGACGGCGGAGACATCTTTTCACTATGAAACTGCCCCTATTGGACACTCTGCTGGATTCTCCGATACTGCCGGAGCTGATCCAAGAGGCCCAACGCGCCTTCGCTCGAGAGCAAGTGCTGCGTCGCAAATTTTACTGCGAACTGAGATTGGTTTGAGCGGCACGGGAAAATCACGAAAGCCCTCCATCTAGCTCCACGTTCCCAGCGGTCATGCTTCGTGCCCTGACTTTTTTTACTGCCTGCCTGCTGCTCTCCCCTGCCCCGGCGGCTGAGCGACCCAACATCCTCTTCGCCATTGCCGATGACTGGGGTCCCCATGCGGGGGTCTATGGCACGCCCTGGGTGCGGACGCCGGGGTTTGACCGCATCGCCAAAGAAGGGCTGCTTTTTAAAAATGCCTACACCCCCATGGCCAAGTGCGCCCCTTCCCGCGCCGTCGTGCTGACTGGGCGGAATCCCTGGCAGCTCGAGGAAGCCGGAAATCACATGGCCATGTTCCCACCCAAGTTCAAAAGCTGGCCGGAAGTCCTCACCGAAAAGGGCTGGCACATGGGCATCACCGGCAAAGGCTGGGGACCCGGCATTGCCAACGATGCCGGCGGCAAACCGCGCCAAATCACTGGAAAACCCTTCAACAAACACAAAGCCCCGGCAGCAACCCAAGACATGGGCAACAACGATTACGCGGCCAATTTCATGGATTTCCTGAAGGCCGCTCCTGTGGGCGAGCCCTGGTGCTTCTGGTATGGCTCCACGGAGCCACATCGCGGCTACGAAGCTGAATCCGGCGTCACCAAAGGGGGAAAAAAGCTCAGCGACATCGACCGCGTGCCTGCCTACTGGCCTGACACACCGACCGTCCGCCATGACATGCTGGACTATGCCCT
>JAIXVB010000694.1 GCA_027483245.1 Verrucomicrobiaceae bacterium
GTATTGATGTCGGCACGGCCTGAGATCGCATGGCGGACAATGATGGGCATCATTTTGACCTCGATGAACTCGACCACAGCCTGCATGAGGTCGGGTTTCTCGACCTTGTAACTGTCCAACCGACGCACCAGATCCTGGCGAGCGTGACGGATGATTTCACTGGCCAAGGGCAGCTTGCGAAGCAGGTCGAAGGTGCGTGGATCCAGCTCCAGAGAGCTTTGATACTCCAGCTCTTTGACAATGTTTTCCTGCACCAGTTCCAGCGGCACCTGGGCATTGATGAAGTGGTAGTGGAAGATCTCTTTCAGGGAGACAAGGGCGTCATAGGTCTTCTCTTTGAAGACCTTGTAGCGGTTGCGCGCCAGGGCTGGATCGAAATCCGTGGCCCGCTCTTCCCATAGCTCACCGAGACCGGAACGGCTGACTTCTTGATTGTGGGCGATCACTTCCTGGCCGCGTTTCAGCTGCCGCGCGATGCTCTCCGTCTCATCGACAAAGAGGACCATGATGTGAAAGATGGGTTGCTTGAAGTGAGCGGCTTCAGGCGTGTCTAAAAAGTCCCGGCGCAGCTGGACCATTTTATCAAAGAGCATCTTCAGGCACTCCACCTGAACCTTCGTGCGAGGGAAGCCATCCAGGATCGCCCCGTTCTGTTGCTCGGGCTCCAGCAGCTTGCGAATGAGGATGCCCACCACCTCACGATCCCCCACCATGCCGCCCTGTGATTTGAGTTTGCGGGCCTCTGGGCTGTCCAGCAGCGCGCTCACCACGATGGGTTCTGCGGTGATGCCGCGCAATTTTCGAATGAAGTCCGTGTTTGTCCCTTTGCCCGCGCCCGGTGCTCCCCCGAGCAGGATCAGCTCTTTCGGGAAACGCAGCCGCTCACGTCCATAGTCCTCTTCGAGCTGCTTCCACACATGATTGAAAATGAGCTGAGCATCTTTGATTTCCAAGTCCGCAGGAGCAACTGCCTTGGCTGAGGGTTCAGGAGTGGGGGAAGACATGATTGGGCTTATCCCAGGGAGTGGGACTTGCCAAGTCCCGGATTGGAAAACGGACTCGGCAACAGACAAGGCGCGGGACTTGGCAAGTGCCTCTCCTTGGTCCACGGGGTTAGCCTTTCAATGTCATGAGATACGCGAGGAGATCGGCGACGCTTTGTTCAGGCAGCGCATCGAGCAGGCCTTCAGGCATGAGGCTGCGACGAATGAACCGAGTGCTGCGGATGTCAGTTTTGTTGAGGCGTCGGTCAGGCAAGCCAGGCTGGCGGATGACGGTGGCGTCTTTGTCTTCACTCACAAAGAAGGCGTCGATGAGATCACCGTTTTTCATTTCGACACGGTAGATGCGATAACCGGGTTCCATGGCGGCGTTGGGAGTCAAGATGTTGCGCAAGACAGCTTCCAGCCCCATGGCACCGGCTCCGCTGAGGTTCGGGCCGATCTGGCCACCGGTGTTGCCAATTTGGTGGCAGGCAATGCAAAGGGCACTGAGGGCTTTGCCGGCCTGAGGATCGCCTTTCGGAGCGAGGACGGTGAACCGTGTGAATTTGGCATCGAGAGCGTTCGCCTGGGCTTCGGTAAGCAACGGAGGGGTGTCGATGGTTTTAGCCAGGCGGGCACCCAGGTTGAATTTGGAGTTGGCGTTGGGATAGGAAGCATGGGTCTCCTTCGACGCTAAGGTGCGATCAAATGACGCACGGATGTCGGCAGCGCTGCGAGCGGTTTTCCAGACGCGGAATTCCATCAAAGCTCCCTCGGTGCCTTTGGCGGGGCCACTCCAACCGATCTGACAGTTTTCCCACTTCTGCGGCGCGGGCTTCGTGCCGGTGGCGTCAAGTTCGCCGTTTTGATAGATCTTGAAGAGGCCTTGGGCATCGCGAGTGACGGCCAAGTGGGTCCAGAGATCAGGCGTCATCGGTTTGCTGGCCACACACACATCCTTCATTTCACTGCCTGCATAGACGCGGAATTTGGAGCCGAAAAAGTTGAGCTGAATGCCATTCGAGCAGCCGAGCAGGCTGTCCTCATTGCCGATGCCAGGCGCGAGCCTCACCCAGGCCTCAATGGTGAAGGGACCCTCAAGGGTGATCTTTGAATCAACCCACGCACTGTCCTGTCCGTCGAGCAATAAGACCTCGCGAAAGACACCGCCGAGCTGCTCTTGGAGCTTTTCCAAAGCCGGGTCATGACCGAGCACGGTGGCGAGTCGTTCGACGGTGGGGCCATCGAGATCGGACTGGGGCAGCCTTTGATCAAGCAGGGCGGTGACGATCGCCTGCGCGCCAACTTTGGAGCTGGAAAGGGTGTTGAGTGCGGAGCGGCGTTGCGCGGGTTGAAGGGAGGGATAAAGGGCGAGGAGCTTTGGGGCTGCATCAGGAGTTCGTGAGGCCGCGAGGGCTTCAAGGGCAGCATCGCGCGTGCGTGAATCTGGATCGGATTGGGCGATGGACGCGAAGAGATCAGCCTCGCCACTACGAAGATCGCGAAGGGTGTTTAACAAGGCGTGACGGCTTCCCGCGGTCTTCTCTGATGGCTGGAAGCCATCACTCCTTGCTAAGGCGACGAGATCGCTCTCCAAGCTCGTGAGTTGAAAGCCGCTGATGAGTTGCAAAGCGAGCGCGGGGGACGTCGAGAGCATTTGCTTCGCGGGCTCATTCAGCATCGGCGCGATCCGTTGGGCATCGAGCTTCGTGCGTTGCGCGAGGAGTTTTTCGACGATGGCAATGCGGGATTTTTCGTTCGTGAGCATTGCCTTCAAAGCCTCACCCACACCGGGTTCGGCGGGGAACTGCGCGAGGCGGAGCAGTTCTTCATCATTGGGAGCGCGGTCGAGTTGTGGCAGCAGTTTGGCGACACGTGAGGCGCTGTCTTGGGGCTCCAAAGCAAGGGAAGCGAGCACACGAGCCTCGAGAGGAATTTTGGCCGCTGCCTCAGAGTCCAGGAATGCCGCGACGACTGTGGGATGGCGCTCCAAGAACATGCGGACAAGGAAGCGCTCGAACTCGCGGTCGTAGGCTTCGCGCACAGGGATCTGCTTGTTGACGCGGGAGGATTGGATGGTGGGGCCGTTCGGGAGGCTGGGTTTGACAAAGGCGAGGAGTTCGCTGAGATTTTGGGCCGTTAGATTTCTCCCAAGCTGGCTGATCTCGGCGAGCTTGCTTTCCGCCAGATACTCCTGAGCAGCCCAGTGGTCAGGTGGCAATTGTTTGCGATCCTGGAGTTCCTGCCAGGCCAGATGCACTCTGCCGATGGGCTCTTGACCGAGCATGGCGATGAGTTCATCGACGCTGCGTTGGGTGAAGTCAGCCACTTCGGTCTTCGCTGCTTTAGGCTTCACTCTCCAGATGCGTCCGCGCGTTTTGTCACGGTCGGGATGGGCACGAGGCACCTCATTGTGGGAGATGATTTTGTTATACCAATCGACGATGTAGATACAGCCATCGGGGCCGTTGGTAAGGGCGACGGGACGGAAGAAAGGATCGTCGCAGGTGATCAGATCGGGGAGCTGCTCTAGCTTCCAATACGCACCGTCGCGATGCATCGCCAACGTTTGAATTTTGGAGGTGATGGGATTGGCGACCGCCAGGGTGTAGTCGTTCGTAGTTCGGGCTTTAGCCCGTTCTTCGACGCTTCCAGCACTGGCTGAAGCCCGAACGACGAGCGTGCCAGACTCGATCAATGCAAGTCCACTCAAGCCTGTGCCGCCCATGCGGAACTCGGCCTGCGGTGGGAAATCGGGTTGGTAGCTCTTCTTCAAGGCTTCCATGCCGCCGGGGTAGTAGGCGTATTCGTGGAAGGGCATGACGGGGTAGCCGTAGTCATTAGCCTCTTGAATAAAGGCTTCGCCTTCACCCGTGATGAGGAGTCCCCAAATGTTGTTAGGCCCGGTGCTGGTGACTTCAAACTCACTTCCATCGGGCCGCATGCGGGCCATGCTGCACTTCGGCCAATCAATGACGACATCACTGCCAGGTTTGTGGACTTTGCTGTTGTTAAAGAGCCCCTGAGCCATCCAAATCCAGCCGCCGGGTGCCCGCGTGAACTGATGCGGAAAGAGGTGAGAGTCCTGCACGCCGAAGCCGGTGAGCACGATGTGAAAACTGTCCGCCTTGCCGTCGCCGTTCGTGTCTTTGTAGAGCTTCAAATCGTGGCCGTGCTGCACGTAGCAGGTATCGCCCGCGCCCCAGGGCAGGATGCCGAGCGGGATAGCGAGTCCATCGGCGAAGACGGTCGGATTCGTCAGTCCTGCTTCGGGGAGTGGAGCGTTTAGAGACTCGCGGGGATAGATGAGCACTTTGTCCTTGCCTCGACCCGCATACACGGCCTCAGCAGCTGCAGGGCTCTCATTGGAATCAATGGGATACTCCAGCGCGGTCTGTGTCCACATCCGGCCCCGCTGATCAAAATAAACGCTGACAAATTTGCCAAGACCTTCGCTTTCCTGCACGACGAGTTCGATCTCATAACCTTCGGGCAGATGAAACTTCTTCAATTGCTCCTGAGCCGTGAGGGCGTTGCCCTGGACGTTGTTGTAGGAGGTGTCGCGCTTTGGGGCGGACTTTTGAGGAACAGGTGGGGAAACTCGTTTTACGGTTTCCCAGGTCGGTGCGTTTGGCGTGGCAGGCAGTTCTTCAATCGTCACATCTTTGACCTGAACGAGGCAGACGCCGCCGCTGTGAACTTGCGGGGCGATGTGGCCATCGAGAGCGATGTTCGGGTCTGTTTCGGTGTAGTCGATACAACGGACGCCATTGATCCAAGTTTGGATGCGCGGGCCTTCTGCGCGGATGACGTATTCATTCCAGCCAAAGACATCGACGACTTTGGCCAGTGCCGCTGCATCCAGCGGTTCAGCGATGACTTTGTTGCGCCGGTGTTCGTCGTAGATCTTGCCAAACCAACCCGCGCCACAATCGATCTGGTAACCGATCATGGCCTGACCTTCGCGCACGCTGCGGATCTGAATGCCGCTGTTGAGCATGCCCGTCTTGGGATCGCCACTGACCTTGATTTTGAGCTTCAGTTCGAAGTTTTGATAGGACTTCTGGGTGGAGATGAAATCGTTCTTGGCGATCTTTTCGGTGGTTGAACCGCCGGTGATGACGCCGCCTTCGACCCGCCACATGGCTGCATTGTAGTCCCACCCCTTGAGCGATTGACCATCGAAAAGCGAGACAGGTTCAGCCAGGGCCGAACCTGTGAGGGTGAGAAGAGCGAGAAGCGAGAAGCGCATGATGCGGAAAGAACGCGTGGATTGCATCAGATTCCGCAGGGGGCGTCCACCACAAGCTGACTGAAACGCACCTTCTCAATCCCGCGCTCGATATTCAGACGGATGGCAGCCGACCCAGCGTTTGAAGGCGCGGGCAAAGGCGATGGGACTGAGATAACCGACGAGTTGGGCGATGGTTTCTTGTTTGTCCTTGGTATTCACCAGCAAGCCCTGGGCGGCCTGGATGCGCAGGGAGGTGAGGTGGGCCATGGGGCTGCGGCCGAGTTCTTTCCAGCAGAGACGGCGAAAGTGTTCCTCGCTCACGTGGGCGGCATGAGCCAGGGCCTTAAGGGTCCAATCTTCCGCCAATCGCGCTTCCACGGTCTGCCAGAGTGAGCGCAGTCTTTCGTCTTTGCGCCAGGGTTCAGCGAGGCGGCGGGCATGGTGTTGGATCAACTCGATCCAGTGATGCAGCGCCTGTGCATCCCGGGTGGATTCCCATTCGCCACGCAGGCCTTCCCAGATGTGCAGGAGCTGTCCCGCATCGACTTTGACCCGCACAGGCGATGCGGCGCTAACCAACGGTGTGACAAAGGGAGGTTCATCGTAACGAGCCCACAGGAAGCGCCACTTTTTACCCGTGATGGCTTGAAAGGCGTTGGGAACACGTGGCGGTGCCATGCAGGCCCAACCTGCGCTCACGGTGTGCCAGCGTCCATCCAAGAGCATGCGTCCGCTGCCACTGACACAGACCATGAGAAAGCTGCCCGCGGGGGAAAGGCGCACGCGTTCATATGGAGCCATGGCCTCATCCAATCCCAGTCGAGCGATGCGATGCACGGCGAGGGCACGACATTCCGCGGCCTCCAAAACCCAGCGCGTGGTCTTGGCCCCATCGATGGTGGTTTCACGCAGGGCAGGGGATCCGGGAGTGATCATGACGAGAAGATCCAGCGGTTAGGTTAGGCTCATGCCCCCGGCCATGATCCAGCTTTTCAGCGTGGCCAGAGCTGTCGTGTCGATCTCGATCCCGCAGCCAAAGGGCGCTGCATTCACGCTGTGCAGATCCAGATGGCCTGCGTTGATGTCCAGGGTGGGAAATCCGGCTTCATGCGGACGATACAATCCCGCATGGGCGCTCAGCATCGAGGTTTGAACAGCCTCTGAGGATTGGCTCAGCCCTCGGAAGTAGTGATGTCCATTGCGCTCGGCATGGGGGATTCCCAGCGCGGCGACCATGGCCAGATCCTGCAGCAATGCCACGGGGCCGACATTGGCCAAATCTTCCGCACTCAAGATCAGTGTCTGCCCGGACGACTCCGCACGCTTTTTCAGCAGCGCTGCGTTGGCCAGACCTTTGACGATGCCTTTGCAGTTCTTGTGACTCGTGCCGCGGTAACCCAAATCCAGCGCGCGAGGCAAATCTGCCAGCGAGCCATCGGCTTCATCAATGATCAGGCCCGGGCCATCGGTCCACCCCGCCAAGACCTCGGCCACTTCGTCCTTGAGCGCATGTTTCCGATGCAGCGGTTGTTCAATGAACAGCAAGCTCTGGAACAAGGGCGCGAGGGCTGCCTCGGCACGCAGTTGCTCATAAAAGGCACGAAAGCTCGCCAGATCTTCGAACTGTTCATTGCCATCCAAGGTGGCATGAAAGCTCTGGCGACAGCCAGCAGTGATCACCGCCGTGATTTCTCGTAGCCTGGGCAGATCCATTTCCAGTTTGCCGCAGACCTTGATCTTAAAATAGCGCAGACCATAGGCGCGGATGGATTCATCCAGCGCGTGAGGCAGACCATCGTGCAGGCGTTCTTCATCCGGTATGTCCGCCACACGCAGGGGATCCCCGAGACCCACCGTGTGACGCACGGCGATGGTTTCCAGAGGCTCCCGAGCCAGCACCTGCGCCACACTAACGCCACTGAGTTCAGGCCGCAGCGCCGACAGATCGATCCCCAGTTGATCCGAGCCGAGCAGGGAATGCAGAGTCGTATTCGCTGCTTTGCACAGGCCATCTAACAAGGCTCGCTCCAGCAGACTCACGCCCAAATTCGCCAGCAGGGCTGGCACCTCGCGCAGTGCAGCCCAGCGTGCCTGCTCTTCATAAAGCGCACGCCACCATGCAAAGAACCCCGTGGGTTTCTCCGCTGCATTCTCTGCGATTCGTGCGGCGTTTTGGATCACGGCCAGCATCTCCGCCAGATCTTGTTCGAAGAGTGTCGTGGGATCCTTGGTGAACCACTTGGGCGGCAGGCCTTCACTGGTCATGCCCGTTACGGGTCTTCCATCCACCTGTAGATCCACGGTGAGAAAGAGATGCGGCAGCGCGCTCATGCTAGCGATCCCATACTGAAAGGGAAAGCGTGTGCGCATCGGCAGCACATGGAAGTGGTAGTCCTGGATCGTGAAAGTCATTGGCGCATAGCCATGCCATCTTTGAATGCCATTGTGAATCCCGAAAATTCGCTTACTTCTGCGGCGTTCTCTTTTGCCATGCCTTCTCCGGAAAATCAGCACGACCTCGATATCGCCAAGGTGA
>JAIXVB010000130.1 GCA_027483245.1 Verrucomicrobiaceae bacterium
CGGGTGCTGCACCAGATGCTGGATGTGCCGGTGGGCTTGATCAACAATGCCTGGGGTGGCAGCGCGGCAGAGGCGTGGGTGCGCCGTGATGTGTTGGAAAAAGATGCGCGTTTCAAAGGCCTGATGGACGGCTGGGTAAAGCGTGAGGCAGACCTCGCCTCTGACAAAGCCAAGCTGGACTATGAAAAAGCATTGGCTGACTGGAAGGCCAAGGCCGACGCGGCAAAGAAAGCAGGCCAGCCCTTCACCACGCGTGCGCCACAGGGCCCCCAGCAGATCCTGAGTGGCAATAGCCGTCCCGGAAACATCTACAATGGCGTGCTGCTGCCGACGATTGGCTACGGCATCAAAGGCGCGATCTGGTATCAGGGTGAGAGCAACGCTGGGCGTGCTTTTGAATACGGGTATCTTTTCCCTCTGATGATTCAGCATTGGCGCAGTGAGTGGAAGCAGGGTGACTTTCCTTTCTATTGGGTGCAGCTCGCTGATTACATGGCTGAAAAGACCGATGCAGTGCAGGCCACGGCCAGCTCATGGGCAGAACTGCGTGAGAGCCAGACCAAGACCCAAACAGCCATCAAGAATGGTGGGCAAGCGGTCATCATCGATCTGGGTGAATCGAATGACATCCACCCCAAGAATAAACGGGACGTAGCTGAGCGCCTCGCTCGTTTGGCCTTGGCCAAGGACTACGGCATCGCGTTGCCTCATCGCAGTCCTGAGTTCAAGAGTCTGGAAGTCACCGGCAACAAGGCCGTGGTGACGCTGGACACCTTTGGCAGCAGTCTGCGCACGGTGGATGTCAGTGAGGTCAAAGGTTTCGTCCTCTGTGGTGAAGACAAAAAATGGGTCTGGGCCACGGCGAAGCTCCTGGGCAAAGACAAGATCGAAGTCAGCGCCGCGGGCGTGGCCAAACCTGTGGCGGTGCGCTACGCTTGGTCCGACAATCCGGTGTGCAATGTCTTCAGTGTTGAAGGCCTGCCAGTGACTCCATTTCGCAGTGACAGCTTCGACATGATCACCCAGCCGAAACCGTAAAAAGCAGCGTTTTCAAAGGCCGACTTTGCCCCTGGGGCGGAGTCGGCCTTTTTGTTGGGGGACGCTGGGATCCGCTTGGGACGGGCTTTGGCGTGCAGAAAGCGCGCTTTTTGCCTCGTGCGTCGAGAATTGATACTTCTGTGTGGAGAACGGCCTGATCGGGACACGCTGGCACGCCCGGTGCTGAACGATGTGGCACCCCCAGTGATCGATTTCTTCCTGTGAAAAGGCGACTTTTCACGCGGAGGAAGTCCACGGCCCAGAACCGAGCTGGAGGTGGATAAAAACACCGTGATGAAAAAAAAAACTCTCCTTGTTCGGCTCTTGCTGTGCGCTTGTTGGCTCTACGCTACGTCTTCTCTGGCACAGCTCACCTGGGATGCTGCTCCAGGCACAACTACGTCTGGTGTGCAAAACGGTTCAGGGATTTGGAACACGGTGAACAACAATTGGTGGGATGGCATCACCAACACAAACTGGGTCAATTCAACAACTGCGGTCGCTCAATTTGGCACGACGACACCAGCGGCCAGCAATGACATCAACGTCGCAGAAGACATCATCCTAAAGGAATTGGTCCTGAGAGCCGTGACCACTGGAACCATTGCCAGCGGGCAGCAGTACAATTTCACTCGTGTGGCGGCTGGGAATAGCACCTTGGATTTTGGTTCCAATGGCCTCATTCAAATGGAGGATCGTTCCTCAGGCGGTTCTCAGTTTGCAGCGTTGGGTGGGAATCTCCGGCTCAAGGGAGACAATTTACGCGTTCAGAAATTTGGCACAGGAACCGCCTTCCAATTCATCAATTTCTCCATGGCACAGAATCTGGATCTCACGGGTCCATTCACCGTCGGAGGCAGCATTTATGCGGGCATCACCACGGCGAACACGCTGCAATCGGTCAGCCGCATCGTGGTGGAGGCGGGTGGTTCTGCAGCAATCAGCGGCGCGGGCTCAAACTACACCAAGCCCTTTCATCTGGCAGGATTTGGCAACAGCCTTGCCTTCACGGGAACGGCTTATGGAGCGATCCGGTTCACCGCTTCCAACCTCACTCTTTCGGGCGGCATTTTGCTCACGGAAGATGCGGGCGTTCACACCAATTTCTCAGGTGCCAATGCGGTCACCGGTATCGTGATCAGTGAAGCCATCTCGGATGGGGGCAACAATCATGATTTCCATCGCTTTGCCTTTTCACGGGGCAATGGAACGCTGGCACTTTCTGCCGCGAACACCTACGGCGGTGCGACCGTCCTTGGGCGTGCTCAAACGGGCGGATACTCGGGTGGGATCACGATCCTGGATTTCGCCGCTGCCACAGCCCCGCAGAACGACATCCTTTACAACAACTTGGTCGCACCGGGGAACCTGGATTTCATTGGTGGGAATTCCTCGACGGTGCTGCGTCTTGCGGGAGCCAATGGCGAAACGCACCTTCAACGGCTGGGCAACATGAGCGTCAATGGCACGCACAATGCCCTGGAACTGCAAACGGGTCTGTTGGGCACGATCAATGTCACGATGGGCACCATCAGTCGCACAGACCCGACTTCGACGCTTTCGATCATCGGTCCTTCCTCAGGCTCGATCACAACCACTCAGGCAGATGGTTTTTATGGTCCCTGGATGAGCTACACGGCTGGCAACTACCGGCGCAGTTGGGCGCAGATCACAGGCGGTGTGATTGGCAGTGAGTATGCTGGAAATTTGACTTATGCCACGGGGGATAGCCTCAGCTCATCGCCTTACTCGACGAGCGCGAATGTGGGTATTCAATCCAACTCGACAGGGCCTGTGTCGCTGGACTCAGCGGTGACTCCTTTGAACACGCTCTCGATGGCCGACTACACGGCGGACCGGATGATTCAAATCAATGCCGGGCAATCGCTGCGCTTGGGCGTTCAGGGTGGGATTCAGCTGGTGAGTGGCGCGCGGGATCTGACCGTGGGAGCCGTTGGCAGCACGGGCACGCTGACGGCTGGAGGAGAGCTGACGAACACGATGGGGCGTTTGTTTCTCAGCAATCATTCTGGCACCTCACTGTTGACGGTGAATTCGACCCTCACCGACAATGGCACGGGGGCAGTGACACTGGTGATCAATGGCGCGCCGAATTCGCGCACGGTGTTGACTGGGATCAATACATTCACCGGTGGCACGCAGGTCAACACGGGCATTCTTGAGCTCAAAAGCAATGGGGCGCTGGGGACTCTGGGGGCGGTAACGATTATTGATGGCGCTACCGTGGGCCTGTCGGGAGGCCTGACGATTTCGCGTCCTTTGGTCGCCGTGGGTGGGTTTGGCGATGGCAATCTGGGGGCGGTTCGCAGTTTGAGTGGAGACAATCTCGTCTCGGGTCTGATCACTCAATCCGCACCGTCTTTTCTCGCTGCGGATGCAGGCACGACGCTGACTCTACAGGCGGCGAACATGTCGAGCAACTCGGTCAACGGAGGATATTTCCTCACACTCGGTGGCGCTGGCACGGTCGTTGTCAATGGCAGCATCGCCATTGGATCCAGTGGACTGGTGAAGATGGGTAATGGGCTTTTGATCCTCAATGGAACGAACAGCACCTACACGAGCACGACGACGATCAATGCGGGAACGTTGAGATTGGGCCATGCCAATGCGCTTGGCACAACGAGCAGCGTGATTCCCACCGGTGGCGGCACGGTGGATCTGAATGGCTTCACCACGACGCGCTCGTTTGCCTTCAGCGGCACGGGCGTCAATGGGGGTGGGGCAATCATCAACAGCAGTGGCACGACGGCCACCATCACAGGAACGGCGGCTTTGACAGCGGCAGCCAAGATCGCAGGAGCGGGCAGTATCACCATCAGCAACGCGACCGGTCTAACTGGGAATGTGCAATTGACCAAAGCGGGCAGTGGCACCCTGACGGTGATCAGCAGCACCACGACCAGCACGAGATCTGGAGCCACTCAGATCGATGAAGGCACTGTGAGAGTGCAGTCACCGATCGCCATCGCGCCCATCGGCGCAGGGGCTTATGGATTGAACGGGGGCACACTCAGTCTGGGTTTTGATGTGACAAACACCATGACCAACGTGGTCAACATGATGTCGAACGGCACGATCATCGCGGATCGGGCGAGTTCAGGGGCGGGAGGCACGGTGCTAACGCTGAGCACGCTGACGATTGGTGACCATACCTTGCTGGTGAAAGCAGGTGCCAATGTGGCCAGTGGCACGATCGGGCTGACTCTGGGAACGACCAGCATCGGGGGTGCATCGACCCTGCCCGGCAATCCAACATTTGATGTGCAGAGCACGGCGTCAGCGGCGATGACACTGACACTCGGTGCTCTGAGCGATCAGGCCATCGCCCCACGTTCGATCACGTTTCAAAACAGTGGTTCAGCGCCCAGCATGGTTACCTTGGGGGCGGCGGCGAGCAGCCTGGTGAATGGCACGCTGGTGAACATCGCCAGTGCAGGCGGTGCCCTGACCGTGAACCTGAACAATGCGACCTCTCTGGGATCTCTTGCCCAACTGACGGTGGGCGCTGGCAACACCTTGTCGATGGGCGCGGCGACTCATGCGCTGGGTTCCCTGGCGGGTGCGGGCCTGGTCAATGCGAGTGTGGCTTCCACCCTGACGATTGGAAACCCACTCAGCACGACGGCTTATGAGACCACCTTCAGCGGCGTGCTGAGCAATGGTGCGGGGGTGCTCACGTTTACCAAAGCTGGAAAGAGCACGCTGACGCTCGCTGGAGCTGATTCCAATACGTACACAGGCACGACCACTTCAGTGAATGCAGGCACTTTGGTGCTGGCGAAAACAGGCGGAGCCATTGCGGTCAATAGCAACCTGACGGTCGGCGTGGCTGCCAGCAGTTCAGCGGGTGCTGCTACGGTGCGACTTGAGGGTCATGAACAAATCGTGGGAACGGCGACCCTCACCTTGAATGGTGGAGCGACCTTGAACTTGAATGGCTTCAATCAAACGATTGATACCATCGGCACGGTCTTCGGGGCGACGATCACTGGAGCGGGCAGCACCTTGGCTCTGAGTCGGACAAGCGGGACCAATACTTACACGGGTGTCAGCAGCATCAGAAGCACTCTGCAGCTGACTACGGGCGCGGCGGCCACAAGGACGGTGGCGGTGACCAACGTTACAGACCTGCTCACCATCACGGGCAATGTGACCCAGGGCACCACAGTAGGCAGCGTTGCCAAAACAGGCTCCGGCACCTTGGTCCTGAGCGGTGATAACAGCTATGCAGGCACCACCACGATCTCAGCGGGGATTCTCAACATCCGACATGGCAATGCACTGGGTGTGACGGCCGGACCGACAACCGTCAGTGCGGGTGCAACCCTGCAAGTCCAAGGAGGCATCACCACTTCAGCGGAGGCTTTGAGTCTGAATGGCGCTGGTTTTGCCGGCGTCAGCGGCGTGGGCATTCAGACCGGGGCTTTGGTCAATGTAAGTGGCACCAACAACTACGCGGGTCTGCTGACCTTGACCGCTGCGGCGACGGTGTCTTCTGACAGTGGCCTGCTCACATTGACCCATGCAGGAAACATCACCGGGGCCACGTTTGCGCTGACGCTGAATGGCGCGGGTGATGGCCAGATCAATAGCAACCTTGCCACGACCACCGGCACCTTGATCAAGAACGGCACAGGCACCTGGACACTCGCAGGCATCAATGCCAACACGGGAGCGACCACGGTGAACAATGGCACGCTGCAATTGGGCACGGGCACGACAGGCAGTTGGAGCACTGCGCCGGCCTTGACGCTCGCAGGCACCAGTCGGTTTAACTATCAAGGTGTGACCACGGGCAGCTCTCAGTTGCTCGGCGCTCTGACCTTTTCGGCGGGCGATGGCATCGTGCAGTCCACGCATGGTGGAGTCAGTGGCAATACCAGCCTGAGCTTTGCATCCCTGGACGCGCGCACAGCCGGAGCGACAGGGAACTTTGTGGTTTCAGGGGGCGTGAATGGAGCGACGAACAAAATCGTGCTGACTGGGCAAGTGGCGGACAGCTTTCTCAATCAAGGTTTGTTCTTCGATGGCAGCCGTTATGCCTGGTATGATGCGGGCGGCTTCGTGCGTGGGCTGAACTACGCCTCTGATATTGGAGCGATCAGCAGTGCCGGGTCTGTGTCGCTGGCCAGTGTCACGCATCAGCAGATCACAGGCGCCGTGACAGCACAAAGCAGTGCCACTTTCACGACTCTCAATCTGAGTGGCAATACGGACGTCACCTTGGCGGCTGGCCAGATTGTCACGGTCAATGGTTTGCTCAAAACGGGCAACACACCGGGTGGTGCCACGATCAGCGGAGGCACGGGAATTCAAGCGGCCTCGGGTGTTGAGTTGGTGATCCGCACGGATGGTGCAAATGACGTGCTGACACTTGCCACGCCCATTTTAGCAAATGGATCGAATGCCCTGACCAAGAGCGGTGCAGGCACGCTTTTTCTCTCGGTGGCCAATGGTTACACGGGTGCCACGACGGTAGCTGCGGGCACCCTGCGACTGGGCACGGGAGGCACGCTGACAACCAGCAGCCTGACCGTGCGCAATGGGGGAGTTTTGGATCTCAATGGACAGAGCATCACCAATGCGCTGATGCTCAATGGCACGGGACTTTTGAATGCTGGAGCGCTGATCAACAACAACACCACCACCACGTCGCAAGTGGGCGCGATCACGCTGGGCAGTTCCGTGAATCTCGGGGGGGAGGGCAACATCGTTTCGACGGGGGCACTGGTCGGTCTGTCGCCGATTCGTATGTTGAAGGTCGGATCAGGCACCGTGACCTTTGGAGACAATGCGGGAGTCGCTGTGCCAAGCGTGCGCACGGGAGCCAACCAAATCGATGCAGGCACCCTGCGGATCAGCAACTCGTCCAGCGCCCTCGGCACGTCGGCCGCGCAGCTCATTCTCAATGGCGGCACGCTGAGCCTCGGCACGGACCTTTCGGTGGTGGCCTACCCCACTTCCGTAACGGCCAATTCCGCCATCATCACGGATGCTTACTCCGTGGGACTGGGTGTCGTTCACACGCTTGGAACTTTGGTGATTGGCCCCCAAACGCTGACAATTTCTGCAGGTAGCCATGTGACCACCGCCACCACGAATGCGGGGGTGACGTTTGGCGGCACGACCCTTCTCGGCAGCCCGACTTTTGACGTGCAAAGCCCCACCTTGGCTTTGGATGGCATCACGACTCTGACGCTGGGGGCTCTGAATGATCAAGGTCAAGCGAAGACACTGACGTTCACCAATAAGGGCCTTTCTGCGACCAATAGCGTGGTCACGTTGGGCACGGCTGCGGGCAGTTTGTTGGATGGGACCGTGGTGAATCTCACGCAAGGCACCGAGGCTGGAGTCACTCTGAATTTAACGGTTGCCTCAGCTCTGGGTGTGCTCTCGCAAGTGAACATCAGCGAGATGAGCCGACTCAACATTGGCGCGGCCCAGACGCTGGGTTCTCTGTCAGGAACGGGCACCGTGAGTGCCAGTGGAGTCTTCATTCTGACGGTGGGCAATGCCAA
>JAIXVB010000732.1 GCA_027483245.1 Verrucomicrobiaceae bacterium
ATATGCAGCCCCGCGGCGTTCTTGTTCGTCTCAGCTGCATAGGTCGCGAGAAAGCTTCCTTGGGAGTAGCCTGCGTAGGCTTGGCTATTCAATGCCATTCCCTTTTCGTGCAAATGGTCCTGTACTTGAGTAACAAATTGCTTGGCAATGTTTTCATTCACCTTTTCTGGGTAATCAAAGACCGCAAAGCCCATTCCCTGCACTTTGGCTTTTTCTGCCATGGTTTTAATCGCTAAATTGTAATCACCCTTATCTCGATCGAAGTCACTGCCTCCGAAGAAGACCATGGTCGGGTTGCCTGGATTTGATGGTGGCATAACCCATCCTTCGATCCGCTGTGTCGAACCGCCATTGGGTTTGAACTCCATTGTTTGGATTTCTAGCTGAGACAGATTTTTGACTTTCTGCCCGTTTTCATCCAGCACAGGTTCTCCGTTTGCATCCAATAGATCCGGCCGGATGTACGAGCGGGGCGGCTTTAGCTCTTTGTGATTCTTGAAATTGCTCAACATTTCCTCTTTAGCTACGATGTTAGCCAACGCGCCAAGCGGTGCACGAACAGGCTTGAGCAAAGCAGCACCCACTTTTTCCTTCACGGACTTTTCCTGGGCGGCTTCTTGGCTGATTTGGTCTTTGTCTGGCATGATGAAGAGGGGGTGAAATGAATAATGGGGCTCTTGCGGAGTCAGGCTGCAGCATTGATTCCATGAATCAAGAGGCCCAAAATCGCCAAAGATCGAAGGTCACAAGTTACTGAGGTAAATAAGTAAAAAGAGATTTTTCTGTGACAGAGATTTTTAAAGGGAGGCGAGTTTCACCCTCCTCATGGCCCAGTGCGTGCGTGTGGCTTTGGCGAATCTCTGACCCAACCTGACCATGCCTGAAACGCCTTCACGACATTTTGACATTGCCATCATTGGTGGAGGCTTCGCTGGGGTCTATTGCGCGCAGCAGGTGATGAAACGCCTCGGCGGCCAGAGGTTGCGAGTGGGGGTGATCGCGAGTGAAAATCACATGGTTTTTCAGCCGATGCTGCCCGAAGTCGTCGGGGGCTCATTGTCTCCGCAGCATGTGGTGAATCCGATCCGAATGATCTGTCGTGGAGCCGATGTGTTGAAGGGCGCGGTGACGAGCCTGGATTTGCAAAGTCGGGTCCTAACGTTGGATGGTGGTCGCTTCACACCAAATGTGACGGTGACGTTTGATCACCTGATGCTAGCTCCTGGGGCGGGGGTGGATCTGAGCCGAATCCCAGGGATGTCCGAGCACGCCTATCTGATGCGAACCGTGGGGGATGCGATGAAGCTGCGCGCGGCGATCATCAGCCGCATGGAGGAGGCAAATCTGATCACCAAACATCAGCAGCGTAAAGAGATGCTGTCTTTTGTGGTGGTCGGCGGTGGTTACTCCGGTGTTGAGACTGCGGGCCAAATCCAGGATTTGATCGCCGGGGTTCGGCGTTATTATGACAACATTCGTGAGGATGAGGCGAGCGTGACTTTGATCCACAGTGGTGAGCGTTTGCTGAGTATGTTGGGCGAGGGGTTAGGAGACTACACGCGCCGTTGTTTGGAAAAGATGGGCGTGAATCTGGTCTTCAACAAACGCGTGCGCGCGGTGACAGCGCGCACAGTTCAGCTCAATGATGGCAGCACCGTGACTTCGAATCTGGTGGTCTGTACGGTTGGGAATGCACCGCATCCTTTGCTGCAAGCTTTGGGTGCCTGCGGAGCGCTGCCACTGGAGCGAGGCAAGGTCGTGGTGGAGGCGACGGGGCAGGTGAAGGGCGTGGAGAAGGTCTGGTCTGCGGGCGACTGTGCTGCGTTTCCAAAAGCTGACGGTGGGTTCTGTCCTGAGACAGCTCAGTTTGCCATGCGGCAAGGGGCTTTGATCGGAGACAACATCGTGGCGAGCCTTCAAAAGAAACCGCTGAAGGCTTTCAAATTCACGGGGCTGGGTGAGCTAGCGACCATCGGCCATCGAAAAGCGGTGGCGATGGTGATGGGGTTGCGTTTCTCGGGCCTGCTGGCCTGGTTCATGTGGCGCAGTGTTTACCTCATGAAGTTGCCGGGCATGGATCGTAAATTGCGAGTGATGACGGAGTGGACTTTTGAGATGTTTTTCCCTCGTGATATCAATCTGCTCACGCCAAGTTTTTCTTCGCCACTGGGAGAGATGCATTTGGAAAAAGGCGATTCGCTTTTTCGCTCAGGGGAGCCCGCTCAGTCGCTCTACGCGGTTAAAAAGGGCTGTGTGGAGATCACGGACGCCAATGGTCAACTGGTGAAGGCGGCGGTCGCAGGGGAGCACTTCGGTGAGCGTGCTTTGTTAGGCGATGGCATCTGGCGTTTTGACGCGACGGCAAAGGAGCCGAGCGAATTGGTGGCCATTGACGGCAGCACGTTCAAGACCCTTGTCAAAAGCATCGGGTCACTGGACAGCTTGTTTCGATCCACTGCGCAGCAATATCATCTGCCTGAAGAGATCCAGCAAACGGTGGAGGCGATGCCCGAGGCGACGCGCCAATCGATTGCAGCCGATGTGATGACCAAGGACGTGGCGTCCCTCGATTCCGATCAGAGTGTTCAGGACGCAGTGGCCGAGTTCCAGGCCCGCCCGCACAGCACCTATCCTGTCACCGAAGCTGGAAAAGTCATCGGACTGCTGCGCCGATCCATCGCCTACGACTGGCTGAAAAATCATGG
>JAIXVB010000600.1 GCA_027483245.1 Verrucomicrobiaceae bacterium
ACAGCGGCTTTTTGGGCAGCGACAATTCAGGGAACTCGGTGTCCAAGGCGCCGACGATCAGCACCACGGCAGCTCTGGCAAGCAGTGGTGGTTTTTACCCCATCACCGCTACGGGTGGCACTTCAGCGAACTATGCGTTCGTTTACCAAAAAGGTGTCATGACGGTGGAGAGTTTTGCGGGCCTGTATGAGGTGCTTCTCAAAGCGGGTTCACCACTCAGACCGGTGGCCAAATTGGAACTCACCGTCGCGGCGAGCAGCAAGGCTTTCACGGGCAAACTCACCACACCGAAGGAAACGGCACCGATCAGTCTAACCGGAAGCTTGATCACCAGTCCTGGGGCGGAAACAGCGTCGGGTTCAGCCACGGTAAAGAAAGGGACCAACACCTATCTCGTGACCTTCACCTTGCCCTTGTCCGGTGATTTCGAAGCGACGGCTTCCGTCAACACCGTTCCCTTTGCCACAGCGACGGATGGCAAAAAGACGCTGATTTTAACGACCGGACAGGTGCTGACGTATGTCGGAACCCACACGGCGGTGCTGGACCTGGCCGTGCCATTGACCACCAGCCTGCCGTTCCCTGAGGGCACCGGCCATGCCCTGGTGACGATCGATGCCAAGGGAGTGCTCAAGATGGCCGGCAAGTTGGCCGATGGCACAGGTTTCACGGCCTCTCTCCCTGCTGACAATTCCACTGACCCAGGTTATCGTTTGTTTGCGCAGCCCTATCTGCCTGCGCGGACAGAGAGTTACGTGGGCGGATTTTTCAGCCTGACTCCGCACCCGGATCTCACTGGGCGTCGATTGGTCAAATTCAGTGACGCGCAGAATCTGGTGTGGGCCAAAGCAGCGCGCACACTGGACACCTCGTATCGCGCTGGATTCGGCATTTTGGAGACTCGGTTGACCCTGGATCCCTGGCAGGCACCTGCCCCGAAAAAAGGTGCTATCCTGGCCATCACCCTAGCGGACCGCCTCGGTCTCACGGGCCCTGCAAATGCTTTTGCCGTGCAACATAGTTCGACTGGAAGCATCTCTCAGGGCAGCCTGCCCACCAGCCTCACTCTGAATGCATCGACCAATGCGGTGACAGTGACGGCACCCGTGACGACGCCTGCCAATGTCACGAAGTGGAAAACGACGCTCACACCTGCCACCGGGGCTTTAACGGGTAGCTTTGTGGTGACTGACACGGTTGCCGCGCCAACGACGGCCAATCCCTCGGCGACGAAAGCCGTCACTCGCACGGTGAACTTCACCGGTGTGCTGCGGCAGCCTCCGAGCACGGATCTCGATGGCCTCATCGGCAGTGGGCATTTCTTATTGCCTGCCCTGCCAGGAGCTTTGCCGAATGAGATCCGTTCTGGCGAGATTCGTTTTGAGCTGCCTTGAGGACGGCGGTGATTGGATTCGTTAATTTGCGAGCGTGAGAGGTCTCCGCTCGCAGAACGGGCAACTTTTACCGTTCCTTCACAAATCTGGTCGTTCAGTGACATCAAGGCTTAACATGCCTGCGGTCTGTTAGGGGTGTGACAACGCTGGTTCAGCCAGCTGCCACATGGAACACCAAACCTAACAAGACCATGAAACCGAACCTCAACCTTCATCGTTTTCTCGCCACGGTCCCTGTGATCGTCGCCCTCAGTGTCGCCTCCACGGCCCCCGCCCAGCAGAAGCCTCAGCCTGGAAAGCCCGGCCCCATCCCCCGCGCGGATCCAGGTCGCCCGCCTGAGGGACAGCCTCCGCAGACGCAACCGCCCCAGGGTCAACGTCCACAGCCTCCCCAAAACCCAGGAGTGCCTCGTCCGCCTTCACTTCCTGTCTCCTTTGAGTTGCCCGAAGAATTTCGCACGACCGATGGTTCTGCTAACAACGTCGCCAATCCTGATTGGGGCACGCCTGACAAACCCTTTGTGCGTTTGACTCCCAGTGACTATGCAGATGGCGTGAGTGCTCCTTCTGGAGCCGCCCGCCCCAGTGCGCGTGTGGTGAGCAATGCCGTGGCTGCGCAGACGGTCTCCGTGCCCAATCGCAAGGGAGCCAGTGACATGCTCTGGCAGTGGGGGCAGTTTCTCGATCATGATCTGGATGAGACCCCTTCAGCGGATCCTGAGGAGTCTTTCCCCATCCCGGTGCCAGCCGGGGACGCGTATTTTGATCCCACAAATTCAGGCACCGTCACGATGGGTCTCAGCCGCAGCGCTCATGTCGAGGTGAATGGTGTGCGTCAGCAAAAAAGCGCGCTCACGGCCTGGATCGATGCCTCTCAGGTCTATGGTTCAGATGCCACCCGTGCGGCCGGTCTCCGCGCCAATGATGGCACGGGGCGCCTCAAAGTCAGCACCAGCGATCATGGCGATCTGCTGCCCTTCAATACCGAAGGACTGGCGAACATTCCACCTGGCTCCACCTTTTTTGTGGCCGGTGATGTGCGGGTGAACGAGCAGGTAGGTCTCATCGCCATTCAGACTCTGTTCGTTCGTGAACACAATTTCTGGGCTGACCTGTATCGTGCCGCCAACACTGAGGCAACGGATGACGAGATCTATGAATTTGCTCGCCTGATTGTGGCTGCGGAGATGCAGGCCATCACGTATCGCGAGTTTCTGCCGATCCTCTTGGGGCCCAATTCGCTGCCTCTTTACCGCGGTTACAAAGCAGGGGTCAATCCGACCATCAGCAATGAATTCGCCACAGCCGCGTATCGCCTGGGTCACAGCCTGCTTTCGCCCACCCTTCAGCGTTTGGATGCGCAGCGGAATGAGATCGAAGCGGGTCACCTGACCTTGGCCGGCTCCTTTTTCCAACCCCAGGAAATCAGCAATGAGGGCATCGATGTCATCCTGCGTGGTCTCTGCCTGCAACGCTGCCAGGAGCTGGATGAGATGATCATCGATGACGTGCGGAACTTTCTCTTCGGGGCTCCTGGATCCGGTGGTCTGGATCTGGCTTCGCTGAATATTCAACGTGGACGTGATCACGGTTTGTCTTCACTGGCCAGTGCTCGCACGGCTTTGAAACTGCGCCCCATCACAAAATTCCGCGAGGTGAACCCTTATGGAACGGTCGCGGCGAAGTTGGACGCGGCTTATGAATCGCCTGCTGACATTGATCTCTGGATCGGTGGACTGGCTGAGTTTGATCGCCCAGGGGCCATGGTCGGCCCTACTTTTCACAAGATCTTGGTCGATCAATTCACCCGCCTCCGCGATGGTGACCGCTTCTGGTATCAGGCCTATTTGCCCCGTGAAGTCGCTCGCATGGTCGAGATGCAGACGCTCAGTGTGATCATTCGCCGGAACACAGAAATCCGCGCTGAGATCCCGAACAATGCGTTCCTGGCACCGCCACCACGCCCTGTGAAGAAACCCGTCCGCTAACGAAAAGTGTGTGTGTTGGTAGGTTCAG
>JAIXVB010000663.1 GCA_027483245.1 Verrucomicrobiaceae bacterium
CCCCGTTTTCCAAGGCCGCGACTTTGATGCTCTCCTGATCACGCACGCTTAAAATCAGCACCGGAATCTGGCTCCACTCCCGCAACCGCTTCAGCACCTCCAGGCCATCCATGTCCGGCAGTCCGAGGTCGAGCAAAATGACATCGGGCTTGACGAACACGGCCTCTTGCAAGCCCAGTTGCCCAGCCGGTGCCTCCTTGACCGTGTAGCCCTTCGCCTCCAACGCCATGCGAAGCAGGCGGCGAATCTGAATTTCGTCATCAATGATGAGGGCGGTCATGGAAAGTGGTCCGCACAGTCCCCTGTGCGGTTCTAAAATCAAACTTCATCGTCCGCTCTGCGGGCACCGTGAGTCAAGCTCCGTTCATGCTGTCAGAGGATGCTGCGGACCACTTTCAATCACGAACTCCGCGCCTCCTTCCGGATGATTCCTTGCCGTGATCTTGCCTCCCATGGCCTGCACAAAGCCGCGCGCAATCGCCAGGCCGAGCCCCGTGCCACCTGCCGGTGAACCTGCCGCGCGGTAGAATTTTTCAAAGACCCGCCGCTCCTCACCCACCGGCAGCCCCGGTCCATGATCGCGGATGATCAGCAGCAAGGTTTGGCCGGCACCGTTTTCTGGGCGCTCTGGACTCGGGGTCCGCACGGAGGACGGAGCCGCCCACCTTGCCGCGATCTCGATCTTTGACCCCGGCGGTGTGTAAACCGCAGCGTTGTGCAGGATGTTGGCCAGCGCCTGAGCAAACAATTGGTGATCCAATTGGAGCAGCGGGAAATCAGCGGGAATGTTGAGTTCGAGAGGATGCGACTTCAGGGCTTCGCCTGCGGCTTGTCGTGCCGCTGCGATGACATCATGCAGATCACACCAATCGAAGACGGGCTTCAAACCCTCAGCCTCCAGTCGAGTCATTTGCAGCAGATGATCCACCACACGTTGCAGCCGATGCGTAGCCGTTTCGATCTCGTCGATGTAGGGGCTTTGCACATCACCCAGGCCTTCCAAGGAAGCGCGGATGACGGCCAGTGGGGTTTTCAATTCATGCGAGACACTGTCGAGCAGAGTGCGCCGCAGCTTCTCGGATTGGGCGAGCACTTCTGCTTGGCTGACCGCCTGGATGAAGTGCTCCTTTTCCAAAACCAGCGCCAGTTGCAGGGCAAAGGCTTCAATGGTCTGGCGCAGGGTGAAATCGAGTTGCCCGTCACGCGGCATCTGCACGCCCAGCACACCCATCAGTGAAGTGGCCGTTTGCAGTGGGAACCAAGTGGCGCTGGATTCCGGCAGCGTGTCAGTGAAGCGCCCAGCGCATTGTTTGTTCGCATAACTCCAGGCCAACACGCCCCACTCCTTGGCCGTGGGCTGAAAGCTGCTGGCTGGATGCGCTGACTTTGGCAGCGAACGATCGTTTTCACGCACGACCAGAGCCGTGGTGGCCTTCAGCAGTTCATTGATCGTGCGCAAAGCTTCCGCGAGTCCCTTGTCCGTCTCCGCCGCCAAGGCTGCACTCTGGGTGACTCGCAGTAGAGCGGTGGTTTGACGCAGGCGACGCTGCTCTGCGAGTTCTCGTTGTCGGAGTCTCGAGGTGAGATTGCCCATGCTGAGCGCGACGATGAAGAACAGACCAAACATGATCATGTCCTGCGGCTGATCGATGTGGAAGGTGAACAGCGGTGGGATGAAGAAGTAATTCCAGCAGACCGCACTGAGCGCCGCCATCAGCAGCACTGGACCTCGGCTGAGTCGCAGCGCGGCCAGCACCACGGCAATCAGGAAGACCAGAGCGACAAACATGTAACCGGTGACCGAGGCAAAACCCCAGCACAGACTGGCGATGACAAAAACAGCGACGCAGGCCCAACTGTATTCTCCAATGATCGAGGCTGATAGGGGCTCATGAAGCGGAGCGGACCGGCGTGCCTTATCGGTCGCCGCCAAAGGCCTAACCACACACACATCAATGTCGCCACTGCCCGCGATGATCGCATCGGCCAGGGATTGTTTCCAAAGCTTGCCTTTTTCAGGTTTGCCCACAACGATCTGTGACACGTTGCGTTCGCGAGCGACTTGCAGCAGAGCTTCAGACACGCTTTCACCCGTGACCGAGATGACCTCACCCCCGAGTTTGCGCGCCAGTCCGAGAGAGCGTGTCAGCCGATCCTGCTCAATGGCGCTGAGTGTTCGTGAGCCTTCCACCCAGACGACAAGCCAGGGGCAATTCAATCGTGTGGCCGCTCGGCGCGTCCAGCGAATGAGGCTCTCTGCATAGGGGCTCGGGCCGACTCCGACCATCAGTCGAGCATTGGTTTTCCAAGGGCTGCTGATGCGTTTGGATCGGCGAATGTCTTCCAGATCGCGATCCACTTGTTCTGCCGTGAAACGCAGCGCCAGCTCTCTCAGCGCCGTGAGATTGCCCGCTTTGAAGAAGCCTGACACGGCCTGGGTTGCTCGCTCGCCGAGATAGACTTTACCATCCGCCATGCGCTCGAGGAGTTTTTCGACACTCAAATCGATGAGCTGAATCTCATGCGCGATGTCGAGGATCGAATCGGGCACGGTCTCCGTGATCGCCACGCCACTGATCTGGTGCACGATGTCCACTTGGCTCTCGATGTGCTGCACATTGACCGTGGTGTAAACATCGATGCCCGCGTCGAGCAATTCGAGCACATCTTGATAACGCTTTGCATGGCGTGAGCCCGGTGCATTCGTGTGAGCAAGTTCGTCCACAAGCACGAGCTGCGGTTTTTGCTTCAAGACTGCGTCGAGATCGAATTCCTCCAGTCTGAAGCCACGATGTTCGAGTTGTTTGCGCGGCAGAATGTTCAAGCCCACCAGCAGTGAAGCCGTTTCTTGCCGACCGTGGGTTTCAATGATGCCGGCGAGCACATCGACTCCTTCCTGCAATCGCTGCCGCGCCGCCTGCAGCATCGCATAGGTTTTGCCCACTCCCGGACACATGCCGAGAAAGATGTGAAGCTTGCCGGATTTAGACTTGAGATCTTCCAACCGCATCTGTGCAAGAAGAGCGTCGGGATCAGGACGTGAATCACTGGAGTTCATAAAGTGGTCCGCACAGTCCCCTGTGCGGTTCTGAAGGTAGTCTGCACAGAGGACTTTTTCGATCACTTTACTGTGGGTCGAGCGCCAAGTTCAATTTCAACACATTCACCCGCGCATTGCCGAAGACACCAAAGTCAGGCTTTTCCGTGTTGGCAATGATCAGCTCAAGCACTTTCTCAACACGGAGGTTGCGAACTTTCGCCACGCGACTTGCCTGTAATTCGGCATTCCTGACGCTGATGTGCGGATCCAGGCCACTGCCGGATGCGGTGACTGCATCGGCAGGCACGGTGGCATTCATAGCCAAGCCGTTCTTGGCGCGATAGGCGATGATGCGTTCCTGAATGGCGTCGTGCAGCTTCTGCGAAGTCGGGCCGAGGTTGCTGCCGCTGGAACTGGCACCATCATAACCCGAGCCCGCAGCGCTGGGGCGAGGATGGAAGTAAGAGTCGCCCGTGAAGTTCTGGCCTAACAACGAAGAGCCGATGACTTTTCCCTCCTTGTTGGTGAGGAGGCTGCCTTGCGCTTTGTCTTTGAAGGCGGTTTGCGCAATGCCAGTGACGAGCAAGGGATAAGCACCACAGGTGACGGCTGCAAGCAC
>JAIXVB010000692.1 GCA_027483245.1 Verrucomicrobiaceae bacterium
AGTCACCGAAGGATGGGCGATGAAGAGCTGCAAATCCGGCGCGAACTTCTTCACTTCGGCCCGCCAGTTGCCGACGAGTGAGGCGGGGACGACCAGCAGCGCAGGTGCATGGGTTTCCTTCTGCCTCGCCAACAGCAGCGCGATGACTTGCAGCGTCTTGCCCAAACCCATGTCATCAGCCAGGCAGGCGCCGAGTCCGAGTCGCGTCATGAATCGCAACCAAGAGTAACCTTTGAGCTGATAGGGTCGCATCGTCGCTCGCAGATTGGGCGGCGCGGGCGTCTCTGCCGGATCGCGCATCTGGTTGAGCAATTCGGAAAGGTTTTTCCCCGCGACAATGTCACTCCAAGCATGAACAGGCGCACCACTTGCCTCCGTCGCCGCCAACTGACGAGGATCAAATCGGGCGAGCAACCTCATGCCATCCAGGAAATCGATGCCGCCTTCTCCAGCAGCGTGTTGCACTTTCTGCCAATGCGCCATGACCTGCTGAAGCTGTGCGCCATCGACCTCGATCCATCGACCGCGCAGGGAAACCAGACCCGTGTCCGCACTGAGCAGCTTTTCCCACTCGGCCGCCGTGAGCGGCTCGCCCTCCAGGCTATGCTCGATTTTGAAGCTGAGCATCGTGCCAGCGTGCAGCGACGTTTTTTTCGGCGCATCAATCGTCACCGACACGGTGGGTCGTGGACCCTTGCCGCTGCGCCACCAGTCCGGCAGTTTCATGATGATGCCACTTTCCTGAAACAGCGCCGTCTCACGCAGCACCCGGAAAGCCTCTAGGGGTGACATGGCCATCGGTTGAAACAAGCGCTTCGTCTCCAGCCACTCACGCAGCAGGTTGGATTTCTCAGCGGCGATGCGCACCGGTGCGAGCAGTGCGTTCAGGGCCGTGGCGTCCTTTTGCCCGGCATACTGCTGCATGGCGCGTGCGAGTGGCAGGTGCTGTGGCTGACCTGTCACGCTGAGTTTATCCGTAAAAGTCGCCAGGAAAGCAAAGGGACGCTGCGTGTCCGTCTTGTTTTCAGCGAGGTGAAAGCTCACGCGCCCGACGACGTGCCAAGCTGGGCATTCCTCGCGCAGCCAGGCCTCCACGTCGCCTGCGGTGAGCTGGTCGAGGTGCTGTGCAAGCTCCAGCCACCAGCGTTCCAGAACCTCTGCCGTGAGATACTCCGCCCCTTTCCAAGGAGGAGAGGTGGCGATGAAGGCCTCACGTTCAGCCGTTGTCGGCAGGGTGGTGGGGGTTGCCTTTTTGGTTTGGCAAAGCCGGGTGAAAAACTGCTGGGCAAACTCACGCAGCCATCGCCAAGGAGGGTCCAATTCTGTGGTCAGTAATTGCGTGGCCAGCAGCGTGAAAAGAGCGGCTTCGCTGGGGGCTTGGTGCAGTTTTTTTTCATGCCCTGACGCAGCATCCCCGGCGCAGACGAGGACGCCATCGGGAGTGAGTTCAGGACTGAGCATGGCCCTTTGTATGGCGAGGACGAGCCCTGGGGCAAATCCCGGAATGTCCTCACTCCAGAGCTCCAGGCGGGATGGACACTTTGACAGTTATGGTCCCTCCTTCCCCCTTGATCACGGAGCCGTCTCTTTTGCGGGGAGGGCGCGGGGGACGTCAGGTGGGGCGACGGGAGCAGCTTTGGCTTGGAAGGAATCAAAGACGAGCACGCCTTTGAGGGCATCGACCGCACGTTCGAGTTGTTTGTCCCCGAGGTTGCCGATTTCAATGGCGGCGGCTTCTCCCGTGCCGTGGTTGTTGCGCCATTTGGCGATCTTCAGTTCCTCATCGGTGGTCAGCACGGAGACGATGTTGGGCTCGACCCCATGTTCATGAATGGTGCGATGGCTGGGGGTGTAATACTTGGCGGTGGTGAGGCGCATGGCGGCCCCATTTTTCATCGGCAGGATGCTCTGGACGGAGCCTTTGCCAAAACTGGTGGTGCCGACGACGATGGCGCGTTTGAGATCCTGAAGCGCACCGGCGGTGATCTCGGCCGCGCTGGCACTGCCATGATTGACGAGCACGGCGACGGGGTAACGCCGTGGCTTTTTACCGCTGCGGCTGGGCGTGCGGTAGGGCGGGGGATTTTGTGCAGCAATGCGCCCCTCCGTTGTGACGACGATGGTGCCTTCAGGCAAGAACTCGCCACACACGGCCACGGCGCTGTCGAGTAATCCACCGGGGTTGTTGCGTAGGTCGAGCACAAAGGCCTGCATGCCTGCTTTCTCCAATTCATCCAGGGCTTCACTGAGATCCTGCGCTGTGGACTGGGTGTATTGTGAGATGCGGGCGTAGCCCATTTTGTAGTCGCCCGCCAGCTTGGGCACCAGCAGCATGGAATCGTGCACCGAGGTCTCGCTGAGGGCCTCTCGCACCAAGCTGAATTCGAGAAATTGTTTGGTGCCTGGCCGGCGGATCGTGAGTTTCAGAGTTTCACCCGCTTTGCCTTGGAGGAGTTGGATCGCCTCGGCCACACCGACACTGTCGGTGAGCACTTCCCCAATGCGCACCATTTGATCGCCCCCCAAGACGCCTGCCCGCGCAGCAGGTCCATCTTCTCTCACGGTGATGATGGTGAGGCCACCTTCACGCAGAGCCACCGTGATGCCGACGCCCTCGGACGTGTCGCTTTGTTCGCGCTGCATGTCCTCAAACAACGTGCGGCCCATGTATTCGCAGTGGGGATCCAGGCGGCGCAGCATGCCTTCGAGAGCGCCTTCAACCAGCTCTTCATAGGTGATCTTGGACTCATCGACATAACTTTGGCGAATGGTCTCCATGGCACGCGTCAGGAACTCCATCTGCCGATAAGCGTCCTCAGGCACCGGCTTTGGCGCAGGGGGCTTGGCCTTGTTGGGGGCCGCGGGTGGGGCGGGCTTGTCGTTCGCAGGCGCACCTTGGGGTTGGCCTTGGTTTGCAGGAGCAGGCGCGACCGTCGGAGCAGGTGCCGCTGCCGGGGTGACCGCCTGAAGCGTGAGTCCTGCGGCAAAAAGGAAACAGATAACCAGAGCAAAGCGCATGGCCGACTGTGCATCATCTCACGCAGGGTGACAGCCGAAATTAAGGCTGGGGCGGTGTTCCAGCCTTTCCCGCACGCACTTCACGATAGCGTTTCCGCAGTGCTTTGAGTGAAGCGGGCAGATTGGCTTCATCGACCTCGGGTGGATCGCCGCCTTGCTGGAGGAGGGTCAATTCACGTTGCAGGTGGGG
>JAIXVB010000446.1 GCA_027483245.1 Verrucomicrobiaceae bacterium
ATCCGCAGGGTGGCGGGATTTTTAACGAAGTAGCCTGCATTCGCACCCGCCACATCCAGCAGTGTATTCGCCGTTGCCAACGCCACTCGCATTGCGACGGAGTTCTTGCTAAGGCGACCAGATTGCACGCTGTAGTAGGCGAGCACGGTTTCTGGATCTGCGCCTGGGCTTTTTTGCGGGGGCAGTTGTCCTGAGTGCTGTGGGATCACGCCATTCGCTTCATAGTAGAGCGTGTAAAGGTCGTCACTGAGGCTGCCGAGCGCGTTCTCGGGTTGGGCCTGCTTTCGAGCTGTCTCCTGAAAAACCGCAAAGTCAGCAGTTTTACCGGTAGCAAATAACAATCCCTGTCCAGCTTCCGATGAGAAAAAAGCCAGCATTTCCTTTCGGTAGAGAGGATCCTTTCGGCCCATCAAAGGTGGTAATAGAAAGGGCAGGGGCTTTGTCGCCTCATGCAGGGAAGTGATCGTGTCCACCTGCCCACGCAGCCGGATTACGGACTGGATGACACTCAGGGCAATCGGGATAAGCGCTGCGGACATGTGAGCAAGTTATCCAAGTTCTTTGGATCTTGGCAAACAGAAAGTGCGCCTAATCTGCTAATTTAGACTACCAGCCTGCCACCACCTCGTAAGCATAACCGATCAGGTATTCCGTCTCTGGGATCGTGGCCAGGATCGGATGATCAGGGCGTTGGCTGTAGATGGCGACCCGTCGCAGTGTCTTGCGGGCATCCACCGCGGCGTCTTCGATGCTGCTGTGAAATTCTCCTGTGCTGACGTGGTGACTGCAACTGAAGGTGGCCATGATGCCGCCAGGTTGCAGCATCTTCAGCGCCCGCAGGTGGATCTCTTTGTAGCCGCGCATGGCATCCTTCACGTTGGCCTTGGTTTTCGTAAAGCTCGGTGGATCCAGGATGATCAGGTCATACACCGCACCGCTGGATTCCTGCGCTTTGAGAAAGTCAAAGCAGTTCGCGGCGATGAAGTTCACCTGCGCCCCTGAGATGGCGGCGTTTTTCCGTGCCAACTCGGTGGCGCTTTCACTGATGTCCACTGCCGTCACTTCCGTGGCACCCGCCAGTGCGCAGGCTTGGGCGAAGCCGCCTTGATTGCTGAAGCAGTCCAGCACTCGCCGACCTTTGGCCAGTTTGGCCGCGTGTTGGTAGTTATCCAATTGATCGAGGTAAAGCCCGGTCTTTTGTCCTTCCACCAAATCCACGTGAAAGGCGCTGCCTTGATGCCGCATGACAAAGGGCTCTGGCACCTCGCCATAAATACCCCCTTTCACCTGCTCCAGTCCCTCGGCTTTGCGCACGCCGCCTTCGTTCCGTTGCACGATGCCCTTTGGGGAGAAAATACTCACGAGAGCTTCTACGATCAGGTCCTGGCGCATCGCCATGGCCAGCGTCAGCGTCTGCAGCACGAGATAGTCGCCATAACGATCCACCACCACGCCAGGCAGACCATCGGACTCACTCCACACCACACGACACAGGCGGGTGTCCACCCCTGCATCCGTGCGCACTTTCAGGGCGCGCTCGATCCGGCGGGTGAAAAAGTCCAGATCCAGGTCCTGGCGACGGTAAGAGAACAGACGTGCGCTGATCTGGGACTGTGGATTGTAAATCGCACTGCCCATCGGCTTGCCACGCGCGTCCTGGAGTTGCACCACATCCCCGGGCTTTGGCTCACCAAAGCGGCCCTTGATCTCCGTGGCATAAACCCAGACATGACCGTGAAAAATGCGTGCGCGTGGCTGGATGGAAAGGGTGGGCATAAGAAAGTCAGAAAGAGCGAACCGGGTCTATGCAGCTGGATGGGCTCTGGGGCAAGAGATCAGACTGAGAAGTGAACAACGCTCAGGTCGTGGCACCGACACATCAGCAGAAGGGCTCTCTGGGGCACCCCGACAGAGCAAGGCGAAAGCAGGCTCTGAGTTCGTAGTTCGGGCTTTAGCCCGTGGCTTGGGGGATGAGACATCAGCCATGACCGACAGAGCCGCGCATCATCACCCGTGCCCACCCAGACGGGCTAAAGCCCGAACTACGAACTTCTGAAGTGGACCCACACCCCCAGACGATCCCGTAGAATTGGACTTTGGGACCTCCGACCACTGGCTGCGGGAGGTGCCATCTGTCGCGAACGGACCCCCGACCACTGGCTGCGGGAGGTGCCACCTCTCGCAAGCATAGGACGAATAGGCCCTCTAGGACCTATAGGACGCCTTCACTTTCTGGGGACGTGAGGCGTCTCCATTCTGGATGACCGAGGACGATGGGCTGCCCAAGAGCGCCATGACGCCTCTACGGGAGGAGGAGTCAGAGTAGGAGGAAGACAAGGAAGGCGCTCTCGCGACCCTCTGAGTCGTTCTTTCCCGAATCTGCGGCCTCTGTGAAATCTGTGGATGATGTCTTCACTCTCTGGGGACGTGAGAACTCTCGACCCTGGAAGATCGAGGACGAGTTCGAGTAGGAGGACGAGGACGATTCAATGCCCTAGAGCACCACGCCTTTTCCCCAACATCAACCGGCGACAAGGTCGTAACCGCGCCAGTCTTTGATCGTGACGTCCACAAAGCTGCCGACGGGGAGCTTTTTATCGACAAAGACGGTGGTGTCGATGTCGGGAGCGTCCATCTCACTGCGGGCGACGCCGGGTTCTTCGACGAGCACGCGCAGGGTTTTGCCGATTTGTTGGCGATTGACCTGTTCGACACTGCGTTGGATGGCGCGCATGGCTTCATTCCAGCGGGCTTTGCGGGTCATGTGATGGATCTGACCGTCCATTTTGGCGGCGCGTGTGTCTTCTTCGCGGGAGTAGTTGAAGACGCCTGCACGCTCGAACTTCTCGTCTTCGATGAATTGGACGAGCTCATTGAAATCAGCCTCAGTCTCGCCGGGGAAGCCGACGATGAAAGTGGTGCGGATGGCGATTCCGGGGATGCCGGCACGGATGCGTTTGATGAGGCTGCGAATGTAGGCTCCATCGGTCTCACGCTTCATCAGGGTGAGCATGTTGTCGCTGATGTGCTGGAGCGGGATGTCGATGTAACGGGCAACTTTGGGGCTCTCGGCGATGGCTTGGATGAGGTCATCACTCCAATGCGCAGGATGTGTGTAGAGCAGGCGAATCCAGAAGTCGCCGGGGATGGCGTTCAGCTCGCGGATGAGGGTGGAGAGGGATTCGCCTTTGGAGGAATCGACGCCGCTGCGGGGTTTCGGCCGTTCACCTTCCCATTTGTCCATGCCAAAGTAGGTGGTGTCTTGGGAGATGAGGTTGATCTCTTTCACGCCGCTCTCGATGAGCTGGCGGGCCTCTTTGATCACGCTCTCCTGAGTGCGGCTGCGGTGACGACCGCGGATGCGGGGGATGATGCAGAAGGAGCAGGGGTGATTGCAGCCCTCGGCGATCTTGATGTAGGCGAAGTGCTTTGGCGTCAGGCGGAAACGCGGGGTGTCGTAGTCCGGGATGTACTGCGGCTGTTTGGTGACGAGGTTTTCCTGGGCGTCCTTGCCCATGAGGCTCTGGATGATCGGGGCGACCTGCGTGATCTGGTCCAGGCCGATGAAGGCATCCACTTCTGGCATGAGGCCGGGCAGCTCGGTGGCAAAGCGTTGGGAAAGGCAGCCTGCGACGATGATCTTCTGCTTCTTGCGTTGTTTGGATTCCTCACGCGCATCGACGGCTTCATGCACGGCCCCGACGCTTTCCTTCTTGGCCATGTCGATGAAGGAACAGGTGTTGATGATGAGGACATCTGCCAGATCTGCCTCCGGGGTCATGGTCATGCCTGCCTGCTGGAGGTGGCCGACCATGATTTCGGAGTCGATGAGGTTTTTGGCGCAGCCGAGGGAGACGAGACCGACTTTGATCATAAGGGGGGCGGAGAATACGGGGAAAAAGCCGGGAGGAAAGGAGAAGATGCTGCGGGAGTGGAAAGCGGGCGGGGTGAGATGCGTTAAATGGGGGTCATTTATGTCTGAACTCGCCACCCATCGACTGCACCTGACACGCCGTGCATTGTTTTCCCAAACCGCCCATGGCGTGGGTGCTGCGGCGCTGGGTGCCCTGCTGACGCGGGATGGGCTGGGCATGCAAATGCCGGATGCCCTGGCTCCGCTGCTGCCACACTTTGCCCCGAAGGCGAAGCGGGTGATCTACCTGCTGCAAAATGGCGCGCCCTCGCATGTCGATCTTTTTGACCATAAACCGATGCTCAAACGCATGCACGGGACGCAGATCCCTGACAGCGTGGCCGGTGGGAAACGTTTCAGCACCATGACCGGCGGGCAGACCGCGCGCCCGGTGCTGGGAGAGATCAGCCACTTTTCACGCCATGGCCGCAGTGGGGCGACCGTGAGCGACTTCCTGCCGCGCACGGCGGAGATCGCGGATGAGCTGTGTTTTATCAAGTCCATGCACACGACGCAGGTGAACCACGCCCCGGCGATCACCTTTCTCATGACCGGTGGTGAGCAGGCTGGACGCCCCGCGATGGGCTCCTGGCTGAGCTATGGCCTGGGCAGTGCGTCGGAGGAGTTGCCCGCCTTTGTGGTCATGACCTCGCGCGACAAGGAGGCCTCCTGTGGTCAGATCTTTTATGACTTCTACTGGGGCAGCGGCTTTTTGCCCTCGAAGTATCAGGGGGTGAAATTCCGTGGCAGTGGTGACCCGGTGCTGTATCTGAGCAATCCCGAAGGCATGAGCCGAGAAGTCCGGCGGACGATGCTGGACGGTCTGGCAGAGCTCAATGAGATGAAATTGAAGGCCTATGGCGACCCCGAAATCGCCACCCGCATCGCCCAGTATGAAATGGCCTATCGCATGCAAAGCAGCGTGCCTGAACTGACCGACCTGTCAAAGGAACCCCAGCACATCCTCGACATGTATGGGCCCGAGGTGCTGCGCCAGGGCAGCTACGCCTACAATTGCCTGATGGCGCGCCGCCTCGCCGAACGCGGGGTGCGTTTCGTCCAGCTCATGCACGCAGGCTGGGATCAGCACCGGAATCTCAACACGCAGTTGAAAATCCAGTGCCAGGACACCGATGCCCCGAGCGCAGCCTTGGTGAAGGATCTGAAACAGCGGGGCTTGCTGGAGGACACCCTGGTGATCTGGGGCGGTGAATTTGGCCGCACGCCCTTTCTCCAGGGAAAGATCGAAGAGACGAAACAATGGGGCCGTGATCATCATCCGTATGCCTTCACGGTGTGGATGGCTGGCGGCGGGGTCAAAGCGGGCATCACCCACGGGGAGACGGATGAGTTTGGCTTCAATGTGGTGCGTGACGGTGTGCACATTCACGATTTCCAGGCCACCATCATGCACCTGTTGGGCATCGATCATGAACGCTTCACCTTTCGCTTTCAGGGACGCCAGTTCCGCCTGACCGATGTTCATGGGCATGTGGTGAAACCGGTGCTGGCCTAAATCGGTATTTTGAGAAGGACGACGAAACCACACCATCAATCGCTGGAAATATGCAGCGTGCCCACGTATATCCTCACCAGCCATGTCTCCCGCACGCTTCTCCCATGCCCGCGCTTCGTTCGTCGGCCTGTTTCTGACCCTCTCTTCACTGGGGGCATTGGCACAGACACCGGGACCAGAGGTGCCGCCCAAACCGCCCGTGCCACCCGCTCCACCGGTCCCCGGTCAGGAAGGCCAGCGCATGCCTATCCCCGATGATCTCGTGGGGGATGAGCACGTGCGTGAAGAATTTGGCGTGAACCAGTTCACCACGCCGAGCATCCGCAAGCTCTTCGAAATGCTCGATGGCCTGGGCAAGCTCTCCTACGACGCGCTGAAGCGCCCGATCAATCGCCAGACCCCCTCGGATCGTGTCCTGGTCTCCCTGGGACTCGGCACCCTGATCGCAGACGGTTTTTTGATCGTCCAGTGTGAGAAGGTGGAGGCCATGGAAGACGTGGGCCGTGCCCTGATCAAATACGCCAAAGTCCTGGGCACCGGCAGCCGCATGAACCGGCACACGCAGAGCCTCTTTGAGCACAGCATCGAAGGTCACTGGGACAAGCTGCGGACAGAACTGGCCTTTACTCAAGCCGATGTCGAAGCCGAAATGGTGCAGCTCCGGGATGTGGACATCGCCCACTTGGTGAGCCTCGGTGGTTGGTTGCGCGCCTTTGAGATCGCGACCCGCAGCGTGGCTGACAATTACACCCCCGAAAAAACGCTCCGACTCACGCGCAAGGACATCGCCCAGTATTACCTCGATAGCCTGGAAAACCTCAGCCCTCGCTTGCAAGCCAACACGGCCCTCGCTGCCCTGCGCGAAGGTTTCAAAACGATCGTCCCCCTGATGGATGTCCCCGAGGACAAACCCCTGACGGTCGAGCAAGTCAAAGCGCTGAGTGAACAGGCCGCCAAGCTGGCCGCTGTGGTCACCAACGCGATGAAGAGCTAGATGCCCACCCACTCATGTCTCAACTGACCCCCGAACAACTCGCCCATGTCGAACAATGGGCCTCCGAAGGTGCCAACCTGAACGAAGTGCAGGACCGCCTGAAAAAAGAGTTCGCCATCAATCTCACCTATCTGGACGCACGCCTGCTCATGCTGGATATCGGCGTGAAGCTCAAAGAAAAGCCCAAGCCCGTGGAGAAGCCAGCGGTCGCTCCAGCCGTCGATGCCCCGCTGCCAGCTGAAGATGAGACCTGGAATGAAAACTTCGACGACGCGACGGCGGACTCCACCACTCCCTGTGAGGTGAAACTCACCGCAGATGAGATCGCGATTCCAGGAGCTCTGATCAGTGGAAAGGTCACCTTCAGCGATGGCCAGACCGCTTCCTGGTTCCTCGACCAAATGGGCCGACTCGGTCTCAATGGCGCGCCTCAGGGTTACCAGCCACCTCCCGCCGATGTGCCCCTGTTCCAGCAGCAGCTGGATGGCCTGCTGCAGAAATCCGGTTTTTAACTTTCAGTCCCGCTTTTATGCCCACCTACGTTTACGAAACCATTCCTCAGTTCGAAGGCGACCCGGCCAAACGGTTTGAGATCCGTCAAAGCATGAAGGATGCGCCCCTGACTCAGCACCCCGACAGTGGTCAGCCCGTGCGTCGCGTGCCCATTGGTGGCACCGGAGTCATGGGCAGCAGTAGCAGCGGCAGCTCTGCAAGTTCCGGTGCTTCCTGCGGCACGGGCTGCGGTTGTCATTGAGGCTTCCTGAAAGTCCTTTCAAAATCAACTTGCGGCAGTGGCCCAAACGCACCACTGTCGCGCCCCGCAGCTCGCAAGAGACGCGGTAAACGGACAGATGCCAGAGTGGTCGATCGGGCTCGCCTGGAAAGCGTGTGAACAGTAAAATGTTCCGAGGGTTCGAATCCCTCTCTGTCCGCCACTTCACTCGAGTCAAAAGACCGAGTTTAGAGCCTCTCAATTAGGGCTCTTCGATGAGATCGGAGTCTCCAAGAGACCTTGATCAAGCCAAGCTTCATGCCTGGGTATTCAACCTGTGAGAGAGGCTTTCTTGTGCCCGTTGCAGGACGTTGAGTGGTGAGTCTAGCCCACAAAAAAGACGCGGCCCGTTTCCGGACCGCGTCTGCCTTGGGAGTTGTGTCGTTGCGAAAAGTTTTACGCTTCGGTCGGGACGGCGGCTGCCTCTTCTTTGGCGGCTTCGTCCTTCTCTTTCATGGCGGCCTTGCGGCTCATCTTCACGCGGCCTTTCTCGTCAATGCCGAGGCACTTGGCGGTGACGATGTCACCGACCTTGACGACGTCTTCCGTGCGGTTGACGCGGAAGTCTGCCAGTTCACTGATGTGAATCAGGCCGTCTTTCTTGCCACCGAGGTTCATGAAGGCACCGAAGTTCGTCGTGCTTACGATTTTGCCGGTGTAAATCTTGCCGATTTCGATTTCCTGAGAGACTCCGCTGATCATTTCGATCGCGCGCTCTAGGCCTTCACGGCGGGTCGCATAGACATACACGGTGCCGTCGTCTTCGATGCTGATTTCAGCGCCGGACTCAGCCTGGATGCCTTTGATGTTCTTGCCGCCAGGGCCGATGAGTTCACCGATCTTGTCAGGGTTGATCTTGAGGATCTCAATGCGTGGGGCATGAGGGCTGAGAGGCCGCACTTCGCTGATGGCGTTGGCCATGGCGCGGAGCACTTCACCACGACCATTTTTGGCCTTGGCGATGGCTTCTTCGAGGATACTCAGAGGGATGCCTGGGAGCTTAAGGTCAAGTTGGTAGCCTGTTACACCGACGTCGGTGCCGCAAAGCTTAAAGTCCATGTCGCCGAAGTGATCTTCAGAACCGAGGATGTCCATCATCGTCAGGTAGCGCTTCATGTTGTCGCCTTCGAACTCGGTGACGAGGCCGACGGAGATCCCTGCGACAGGGCGGATGAGAGGCACACCTGCATCGAGGAGGGCCATCACGCCTGAGCAAACGGAAGCCATGGAAGTGGAGCCATTGGAGGCCATCACTTCACTGCTCACGCGGATCGCGTAGGGGAACTTTTCTTTCGGCGGGATCACGGCGTCGATGGAGCGCTCAGCGAGGGCACCATGACCGATTTCACGACGGTTTTGACCGCCAAAGCGGCCGCACTCACCAACGGAGAACGGAGGGAAGTTGTAATGAAGGATGAAACGCTTGCTGTCCACGCCACCGGCGTAGGTGTCCATTTCCTGGGCTTCATCGGCAGGTGCCAGTGTGGCGATGGAAAGGGCCTGGGTTTCGCCACGGGCAAACAGGGCGGAACCGTGCGTGCGAGGGAGGACCGAGACTTCACCGGAGAGATTGCGGATTTGGTCGATGCCACGGCCATCGCAACGGCTGAGTTTGTCCAGGATGGAGATGCGGAAAGCTTTCTTCTGGAGGTAGTCAAAGGCTTGACCGATCTCGAAGTTGGAAGCTTCAGGGAAGCGTGCCTTGATGGCGGTTTCGACTTCGTCTTTCAGGGCACCCACGGCTTTGCCGCGGGCGATTTTGCTTGGCTGATAGAGGGCACCTTCGATGCGGTCACCTGCGATCTCGTAGGCCACTTCCAGGAGCTCATCCTTGACGAGCATGAGAGGGACGACACGCTTTGGCTTGTTCACCAGGGCGGCGAGTTCTTCCTGAGCCTTCACCAGGCCTTGGATGCTGTCTTGAGCGAAATGAAGAGCGGCGATGAAGTCGCTTTCAGGCATTTCCAAAGCAGCACCTTCGATCATGATGACGTCGGTTTTGTTGCCGACATAGACCAGATCCAGATCGCTGACTTCGCGTTGGCTGTGGGTCGGGTTAGCGACAAACTGACCACTGACGCGGCCCACACGCACGGCACCGATCGGGCCTGCGAAAGGGATGTCTGACACGCAGAGAGCGGCCGAGGCACCGTTGATGGCGAGGATGTCTGAATCGTTTTGGCCATCTGCGCTAAGCAGAAGTGCGACGATCTGGGTTTCGTAAAGGTAACCTTTCGGGAACAACGGGCGCAATGGGCGGTCCGTCATGCGGCAGGTGAGGATTTCCTTTTCAGTCGGGCGACCTTCGCGCTTGAAATAACCGCCAGGGAACTTCCCAGCAGCCGAGGCTTTTTCTTTGTATTCCACGGACAGGGGGAAGAAGTCGAGGCCTTCCTTGATCTTCGTGGCGGAGACGGCGGTGACGATGACGATGGTGTCACCGAGGCGGACGGTCACGGCGCCGTCAGCGAGGTGAGCGAGTTTTCCTGTTTCGATTTCGATAATCCCTGAACCGCAGGGAGTGCTTACTTTATGGATGGCCATAGGTTGTGTTCTTCTTTGTCTTCTTTGTTTCGTTTTGGGGAAGGGAGGCGTGGCCTGTCAGGGGTGTTCAGCCTTTGGGGGCATCGAGCGTCCGGTCGGGTTGGCGATCAGGGACGGGTGCGAGTTTTCGTGCCAGAGCACTGAAAACGAAAGGCTGCAATCTTGAACAAGTTCCCTGTGGGAACGGCGCACGGAATGCAACAAGGGGTGATGTTCGTGCATCACCCCTTGTAGGTTTGAAAAGTATGTTAGCGGCGCAGGCCCAGGCTCTTCAAGAGCTTCTGGTAGCGGTCGGCTGCCGTCAGCTTGAGGTAGTCCAAGAGTTTCCGGCGGCGGGCGACCATCTTCAGAAGGCCGCGGCGTGTGGAGTGATCTTTGCTATGGACTGTCAAATGCTGCGTCAGTTCATTGATGCGTGCCGTCAAGATCGCGACCTGCACATCGGCACTGCCGGTGTCTTTTTCGTGCAGTTTGAATACTTGGGGGCTGGTGGTAGCTTCGCTCATGGTCTGTTGTAAAACCCGACACCTTGTCAGGCAGGGTTATGTTTGGATGTTAAAGGGCCGCGAAGAAATCACGGATAGGCTTTTTGGCAAGAGGAAATTCTTCAGGATTGGGAATCGTTCTTGCCGTTCGGCCTCTGCTTTTCATGGTCCGTCCCACCATGAAAGCACTCGTTCTCACCGCTCCTTCCGAATTCAATTACGACACCGGTTTCCCTGATCCCTCTCCGGCGGCAGGTGAGGTGCTGGTGAAAATCAAGGCCTGCGGCATCTGCGGCAGTGACATTCATGGCATGGATGGGCGCAGCGGTCGCCGTCAAATGCCGATCGTGATGGGACATGAGGCAGCGGGCGAAATCATCGAGATCGGTGAAGGGGTGACCGACTGGCAAGTGGGTGAGCGTGTCACCTTCGACTCCACAGAATACTGCGGTGAGTGTGAGGAGTGTCAGGCGGGTTTTGTGAATCTCTGCCCAGATCGTAAGGTGCTCGGCGTGTCCCCGGGTTCTTACCGTCGCCACGGCTGTTTTGCTGAAAAGATCGTGCTGCCGACCCGCATTCTGTATCGCATCCCCGAGGCGCTGAGCTTTGAAAAAGCGGCTTTTGCGGAGCCTGTAGCGATTGCCCTGCACGCGGTGAATCTGGCGGATGGCATCGAGGTCGGTGAGGCTTTCCAAGATGAAGAAGAGGCCGAAGAAGGTCACTGCGCGACGGGCTGCGATTGCCATGCTGAAGGCGAAGAAGTGCGCGGCGGCACGGCAGTGGTCGTCGGTGCAGGCCTGATCGGCATACTCGTGGTCCAGGCGCTGAAAGCCCGGGGCTGGGAGCGCGTGATCGCGGTGGATCTGGACGACAAACGCATCGCTCTGGCCAAGGAGCTGGGGGCGGATGAAGGCCTCAACGCCAAACAAGAAGGTCTGGCCATGCACCTGCGGGAAATCTGCGGCGGCGATGGCGCGGATGCGAGCTTTGAGGTGGTGGGTGCTGGCGCGCCGATCGATCTGGCCATCCGCTGCGTCCGCAAAGGCGGCCAAGTCATCCTCGTGGGCAATCTCCAGCCAAGCGTCGCTTTCCCTCTGCAAGAAGTGGTCACCCGTCAGCTCACCCTGCGCGGTTCCTGCTCCTGCGCTGGCGAGTATCCAGAGGCCATCCGCCGCATTGAAGACGGCAGCATCCGGGTCGAGCCTCTGCTCAGTGCCGTGGCTCCTTTGGAAGACGGCGCGGATTGGTTCAAACGCCTCTACGACAACAAAGAAGGCCTGCTCAAAGTGGTGCTGAAGCCTGATTAAAGCTCAAAAATGAAGTCCGAAGCCCGCTCATTGGGTTTCGGACTTTTTTTGGCCTCAGCCTTGCAGCGTTTCCACGCGCATCCAGCTCGGCTCTCCCTGCACACACTTCAGGGCGCGAAGAGCGGCGAGGGCGCTGAGCATATCTTTGAGTTTCGCATCGTGGATCATCAGCACGAGGCTGGTGCTGCCGCTGGTGTCCTCCAGGTCCTCCGGCTGGATCATGGAGGAGATGCCGATGTTGCGCTCACCCAGCACCGCAGCGACCTGGGCCAGCACGCCGGGCACATCATCCACCGTCAGGCGCAGGTAGTAGTGAGAGATGGTGTCTTCCACGGGCTTGCTCTTTCCATACAGACCATG
>JAIXVB010000286.1 GCA_027483245.1 Verrucomicrobiaceae bacterium
ACCAACGCTGGCATCGATCTCCATCTCACTCAACGTCTCACCAGCAAACTTCACCTCGATCTCGGTTACTCATTCCTGGAAACCTACTTCGAAGGCGACCAAGCCTTCAGCCAACAAATGGGCTTGGTGGGTATCCGTTATGCTTTGAGCCCGAAAACCCAGATCACCTTGGGTTATCAAGGTTCCATGGTGCAAGCAAACACCGACCAGGACCAGCACCGAGGCATCCTCAGCATTCGACAGACTTTTTAGTTCCGCACGGTCCGCAGGGCGGATCTCCCAGAGCGGCTTCATCAACGCCTGCTCTGGGACGTGCGATCCACGAGGTTCTCATAGATCTTGCGACGCTCATCCAGCCCCAGGCCTTTGTTGCGCCAGCCGAGCATTTGCCGATTGATGTCCTCGCGTTGGGAGACGCTCAAGCGCGACAGTTTGACCACCATCTCCGGCGGTGGTTTCCGGGGATAACCATCGGAGGAGAACCCTTCGCGATAATCCACAGCCGCCTTCTTGGCCTCAGCCACTTGGGATGAACTCAAAGGCGGCAGACTGCTGCCCGAGCTGCTGGAACCGCTCGAACTCGGAGCTGAGCGCGTGCGTTTTTTGGGCGGCTCTTGATAACGAACCGAAATGATCTCGCCCCCTGCGATCTGGATTTTGGCCGACCAGGTTTGCATTTTGGCGGCATTCCCACCGACACTGACCAGCTGCCAGCCCCGAAGATTGGCGGTCTTGGAGACGACGTGAGATTCAAAGGTTTCGGTATCCAGCAGCGTCGCCACGACATCGTTCTCCAGGTGCGCAATGCCGGTTAGAATCAGGGAATCGGAGAAGTCCAAGGAGCGAGTGAAGGGCGAGTTCACCAAGAGCGCCTCGAACTCCTGAGGGTTCACGGCCTGTGGAATGGCACCATCATCGTTGGGCGGTTGGCTCGTGTCAGCGCCGAAGGCCGCCAGGAAACCCCACGCTGTCAGGCAAAGAATGCCGCGCCCTGCCATCCTGGCTTTTCTAACGATGCCCTCTGTCTGCCGACTCATGCAGGCCAATACGACCGCAAACCGACAGAACCATCACGGCAGCAACTAAATCTTCTCTCAACCACCACGAGTCTCTGAATCTTGACACTTCAGCGCTCCGCTCGGAAAGGCAGGCCGCTCATGATCACCTACAATCCCAAAGACTGGTGGAAGCTCATCTTCGCCTTCCACCGCAGTGATTCGTTCCGCGTTTTATTGCCCGGCATGATCGCGGTGGCGCTCTACACCACAGCCGTGGCCTTTGTCGAAAACGAGATCTTCCACGCCACGTTCAAGAACACCACCATGGTGCACTCGCTGGTGGGTTTTGTGCTCTCCATGCTGCTCATCTTCCGCACCAACACGGCCTACGATCGCTGGTGGGAGGGCCGCAGGATGTGGGGCAGCTTCGTGAACAATTCCCGCAATCTCGCGCTGAAACTGCATGCCTTTCTGCCTCCCGAGGCGGCGGCGGAGAAGGCCCTGTTCCGCGACCTGATCTGCAACTTCATCTACGCCGCCAAGGAGCACCTCCGTGAAGGGGTGAAGACCCAAAAGCTGGTGCCACTGGGCAACTACGATGCCGCCTATTATGCGCAAGGCAGTCATGTGCCGAATCAGATTCTCAAGGCGCTCTTCACCGAGATCAACCGCCTCTACATGAATCAAATCATCACGGGCGATCACCTCATCGTCTTGAATGCGGAACTGCAATCCTTTGCCGAAAACCTGGGGGCCTGTGAGCGCATCAAACGTACCCCGATCCCGTATGCCTACAGCCTGTTCCTGAAGAAGATCATCTTCATTTATGTCTTCACCATGCCCATCGGCTTTGTGCTGGATTACAAATACTGGGCGGTGCCCGTGGTGACGTTTGTCTTCTACGCCTTCGCCAGCATCGAGGTCATCGCGGAAGAGATCGAAGACCCCTTTGGCCGCGATGCCAATGACCTGCCGACCGACTCGATTCACGACATGCTGCGGGCCAACCTGCATGACATCCTTTAGACTTCATGGCCTCTTACGATCGAAGCCATCCCTACCCTCGAACCGGTGAAACGGAGACATCTCGTCGCCCAGCGATCTTCAGCCTCGGAAAAAAGCATCCCGTTAAAAAAGAGTGCGTCTAAAAATGGATCGCCACGTAGGGATTAAGGTTTCATTTTGCCCGATTTCACCTTCTACACACATGCTGTCCTGCCGGAACTTCCAGAAACGCAAAGCACTCATGAGATGCCTGCATCTGGTCTGCATGATGAGCATGATCCTATCCGCAGATGGCATTGCCCCCGCCCTCTGCGTCTGGATGGCCAATTGGGATCAGAGCCATCAGTTGCAAGTTTCCGCCGATGCCGAGTCAGGCGCTGTTTTGGTTTTATCGCATGGCGAGGATGAGGAAGAAACGACTGAATCTTGGGATGATCATGGGATATTGATCGACCTGATCTTGATGCTTGGAAGAAGAGCAGACATCCCGCATGAGGACCACGTGCTCCTCTTTAGCAGCCTGGATAACGCACGTCGTCATCAGGCCAGATCGCTCCCGGAGGGCATCGCCTCCCAGCCACAAACCAACGTCTCAGTAGCAGTCCCCTTTCTGCTGGATCGCATGAGCCACCCCCAAGGCAGGGCTCACACAAGAGGTCGGTTTTCGCCCGGCCTGGAAGTCAGGCGCAGTCGCCAGATCATGCGGTGTTGAAGCAGAGAATGCTGGGGAACCTCCAGCCATGCCAACCCACGTCCTGACGCTCGTTCCCAACACCTTCCGCTGAAGGATTGAGAGAACATACCTACCCGCTACACCGCGCTCCTTGCAGTCCAACGGCTGCGTGGAAGAGCCGCTCAGGCCCCCCTGTCCATGCCTTCTACTCTTCACTGCCCTCATGCTTCAACCCGACAATGCCTCGCAAAAACTAAATCCTTGTGAACTCTGCCACGGCACTGATTTCACCCTCATCGCAGACAAAGATCGCGATCATCATCCCCTACCAACGGTCGTCTGTCATGGCTGCGGACTCGTCTTCACCAATCCCCGCCCCAGCGACACTGAGTTGGAAGACTTTTACCGCGAATCCTATCGAATCGAATACAAACAATCGGCCCAACCTCAGCTCAAACATGTCTATCGGGCAGGCTTGGTCGCCCTGGAACGACTCGACTATTTGCTGCCATTGCTCGAGACCTCACATCGGCTACTGGATCTCGGTTCAGGCGGCGGGGAATTGCTTTACATCCTGCGTGGACTTGGGTTCTCCGTGGAGGGGATCGAACCGAACATCGGCTACGGGAGTGTCGCTCGCGACAGTTATGGCCTGCCGATTCAAATCACCCACTATCGAGAGGCCAAGGTTGAACCTAGAAGTCTGAACATCGTCACGGCTTTTCATGTGCTGGAGCATCTTCCGCACCCCGTGGAGGCCCTGGCGACTCTCGGCAGCTGGATACAGGATGACGGGCTCATGCTCATTGAGGTCCCTCACGTTTTCTCTCGCTGCCAATGGCCCCAGAGCCGTTACCACAAAGGCCATCTCTATCATTTCAGCAGCAGCACTCTAGCAAAAGTGGGCCAGAAAGCGGGACTCGTGCTGACGGATAGCTTCACCTCTCACGATGGTGGCAATTTGATGGCTGTATTCCGAAAACCCGCCCACCCCACGCCAACCATGACGGGCGTCATCCCCGGCCATGCTCAACGAGTGCTCAAGCATCTGCGCGATCATACAGCCCTATCCCATGCCGTGACGCACCGCCCCTACACCAGGCCTTTTCAGAAGCTGGCTCAGCGACTCCGTGAACGACTCGAGCTCCAACGCCAAGATGATCCACACGCCATGCTCGATCACTTCGTCCATCGTGCGCGGCGAGTTCAAACAGGGCGGACAAGCACACCAATCACCAAAGCCATCCCCTACTCTTGCAGCCTGAGCCAGCTTTGAGGTCACCGGGGATGCGATCAAGGTCCGCTTTGGCCGCGATGCCCATGACCTGCCGACCGACTCGATTCACCCCGTGCGGCGGGCCAAGCGGCGCACCTCTTTGAAAACGTGAGCGGAACGGTGGGAAGAGGTTGGCTTTTCCAAAGCAGGGACTGATTCGTGACGTTGAGGTCGCGGGGACTCCCGTGCCTTCGTGGGTCTTTTGGCCTGCGAAGGCTTCGAAAGATCCTCCTCATTCGGCCTGCGAAAGCTCCAGAGGACTGGAGCACTCCAGAACGCTGTCGCGCCTCCGCGGCCGCACCTGGGCAAAGGGGCGCTTGCCCCAAAAGTGAGCAGTGCCTAGGCCGGTGGAGCCCTTGAGCCTCGGCGCGCCTGAGTCTGCCCAGGCCAGGCCGGATCTGTCGTTGCCCAGGCTCCGATTGTCTCCAGCCCTGAGCTAGCAGCCCAAAACAAGCGCTTTAAAATTTCCATAGAGGGGTCTGCCGACGGCTTAGAGAGGCACGCCGACGGCTTAGAGAGGCATGCCGACGGCTTAGAGAGGCATGCCGACGACTTGGAGAGGCATGCCGACGACTTGGAGGGGCACTCCGACGACTTGGAGAGGCACGCCGACGACTTGGAGAGGCACGCCGACGACTTGAAGAGGCACGCCGACGTCGTCGGGACGCCTCTTGTCTGCGTCGGGGTGCCTCTGGCCTGCGTCGGGCGCTGGGTTGGACTCAAAACGGGGCCTGCTTTTGCCCTTTGCCCACGCCTCCGGATGCACCGGATGCAGATGTCCCCCGACGGCAGCGTTTGTCAGCCCCTTTCATCTGCATCTGCCTCGTGACATCTGACGCCCAAGGCTAGGGTCTCAAGCCTGCATTCGCTCGCCCTGGCAAAAGCCAGTGAATTGAGACCGAGGGAAATGGCCTCCGCCGTGTAACAGCGGGAAGCTCAAGGATTACTTTCCAGGACGGCGCCTGCCGATCTCTCACCTCCCATTCAACCCAAGTCCTCGACCCCTATGAATCCTGTTGCCCGACATTGGTGGGCTCTCTGCCTGAAAATGATCGCCCTTCTCTGTTTTATCGGCGCCTTCATCGCCTTCATGCGTCTGCAAGAAGAAGAGTCCGAGCTGCATCGACTGCGCAACCAAGGTGTGGTTTCCCAGGCTGTCGTGACCAGCAAGGAAGTGGATGAAATCACCCGCCGTTCTCGCAGAGGCCGCACCTCCTCTTCACAGATCAATGTGCTGATGGTGCGCCACAATCCGAAGTCCACGATCCCATATGCGGACCTCGGCACCAAGGTGAAAGAGACGGACCTGCCGCCGCCCGTGCCCGAATCCAAAGACGCACCGATCGGGGTGATGTGGGTGAACGATGAGGTCTTTGCCAAAACTCAGGTGGGCGATCTGCTCACCGTGGTGAACACGCCCTACAACAAGACGTCCCCCGAGCTGGTTTCAGACGTGCGTGATTTCTCCCCTCGGAACTTCCACCTCGCCATCGGCGTCTTCTTGGCGCTCACCTTTCTGATCTGGTTGCCAGCGCGCCGCCTCGGAAAAATCCAAACCGCATGAAGGCTGCCATGTCACCCAACTCCCCCCTGATGAAGCCCAAAACAAAACCTGGTGAATGGTGGTTCGTGGCGAGCTTCCTCTGCTTGCTGTGCGCTCCTGTTCTGTTCTTTGTGACGCAGGAAACGGATCAAAAGATCCAGGCCATCGTGAAAGACGGCATCGTCTCTGAAGCGGTGGTGAAGCTCAAATACAGCCGTGAAGTTGCCCACACAAGCAGCACAGGAAAAGCGCGCTCCACCACGAGTTACATGCTCAGCCTCAGCTATGACCTGATGTCGAAAAATCGCTACGCCGACTGGAGTGCTGGCAAAGCCTATGTCGCCCCGCCCTATCCCGCTCAAACAACGGCGGAGATCGAGGTGTCAAAGTCGGATCATGAGTCGCTGAAGGAAGGTGACAAGACCTTGATCGCCATGATTCCCTATCAGTCTGAAACCGTGAAATTGGCGAGTGATGTCCAATGGCTGGCCTCAGGCACGCAAAGCCGCATTCAGTTAGCACTGGTGGTGATCATGGTTCTGATCGGGCTCTGGACCGGTCACCGAGGCTGGCGTGCGCGGAAAAACGCTGCGTGAACAAAGACTCATGATGGCACAAAAAACGGCGACTTGGGGTGCCAAGTCGCCGTTTGCATTCACGAGTTCATCGACCCGCTACAGAGCTGAGGGGATCGGTTATTGTTTCCACTGCCAGGCTTCATCAAAGAAACCAGCTTCGACGATGCCGCCCGGGGCGCGTGAGTTCTTGGGCTGCTTCAGATCCACAATCGCCCAGTCGGGCAGCTTGGCCACTTGGCGCGCATTGTTCAGGTAATCGTATTCGCGATAGGTGAAGCTGCTGTTGATGACGATGTAGCGTTTCGGATTCAGCGGATTCGGATACACCAGCACGGGGGCGTGGGTTGTGACGTCATAGGTTTTGCCATGGGCGACGAGTTTGTCCTTGGTCCACTCGATGGGCAGTTTGGCGATGACTTTGGCCAGCACCGCATTGCTTTGAGGATCGCCCCAGAGCACCAGATTGTTCGCGGCGATGTCCGCGTCTGTGATGTCCTTGTCCGCCTTGCTCGGGGCATCTCCACGGAACTG
>JAIXVB010000188.1 GCA_027483245.1 Verrucomicrobiaceae bacterium
ACGATGTCTGATGCGACGTGTTCACTTCACCTTGGGAGGAGGCGTAAGAGTAGGAGGAAGAGAAGGATTTCGGGCTTCAGAGCCGCTCACCCTTTTGTCTTTTCCCCGAAATCTGCGGCATCTGCGAAATCTGTGGATGATCTTTTCCTTTCTCGGCGGACGTGAGACCTCAACGCGCTGAAGAATCGAGGACGAGTTCGAGGAAGAGGACGAGGACGATCTCTGATTCGACGCGTTCACAGCATTCTGGGAGGAGGAGTAAGAGTCGGAGGAAGAGAAGGATTTCGGGCTTCAGAGCCTCTGACCCTTTTCTCTTTCCCCTTATCCCTTATCCCTTTCCCCTTATCCCTTTCCCCCAACATCATGCGCTCAATTTCGCGGCAATGGTCGCGACGTGTTTGCCCTGAAAGCGGGCGAGGGAGAGTTCTTTTTCGCTGGGTTGGCGGGAGCCATCGGCTCCGGCGATGGTGGCGGCACCGTAGGGGCTGCCGCCGCGGACTTCGCTGATGTCGCTGAGTTCGGGGGCGGCGTAAGGAAGGCCGACGTAGATCATGCCGTGATGCAGCAGGGTGGGGATGGAGGTGAGGATGGTGGATTCATTGCCACCGCCCGTGCCGGTGCTGGTGAAGAGGCTGCTGACTTTGCCCACCAGGGCACCTTTGAACCAGAGGCCTCCGGTGTGATCGATGAAACTGCGCATCTGTGTGGCCATGCCGCCAAAACGGGTGGGGAAACCGAAGAGGATGGCATCGTAGTGGGCGAGTTCGTCGGGCGTGGCGATGGGTGCGCTCTGGTCGAGCTTGGCCCCCATCTTTGCGGCAGCTTCAGGCGAGAGGGTTTCGGGGACACGTTTGAGGCTGACTTCGACGCCAGGAACGCTGCGGGCACCTTCGGCGATGGCTCCGGCCATGGTTTCGATGTGGCCGTAGGTGGAGTAATAGAGGACGAGGACTTTGGTCATGATCTTGGGTTTGCTAGAGGGTGAATGTGACGATCCGATCCTGAGGCAGGAACTGCGGGACTGCCAATGCGGGTTGGTCAGTCTGAGCCTGTCCTGATGGCATGGTGCGGCGAGAGGTTTTGGCGGTGGTTGCTCCTTGCCCTGAGAGGGAGGCGTGATAGGGAGGGATTCTCACGCTATGAAAATCGCCATTGGTTCTGATCACGCGGGTTTCCGCTACAAGGAGTGCATCATCCAGCATTTGCGGGAGGGCGGGCACGAGGTGATGGACTTTGGCACGCATTCGGCCGAGACGGCGGATTACCCGAAATTCATCCGGCCCGTGGCTGAGGCTGTGGCAGCAGGCGAGTATGAACGCGGCATCGTGCTGGGAGGCTCTGGGAATGGCGAGGCCATCGCGGCGAACCGGGTGCGCGGGATTCGCTGTGGGTTGTGCTGGAATCTGGAGTCGGCACGACTGACACGGCTGCACAATGATGCGAATGTGCTGTCTCTGGGCGAGCGCATGATGACGGTGGAGATGGCGCTGGAGATCGTGGACGTGTTTTTAACCACGGCCTTCGAAGGGGGACGGCATCTGGCACGCATCCGGCAGATCGATGAGCCATGAGCGCCGTGAATGAGGCACGGCTGCGGGAGGTGGAATCCTTTCTGCATGAACAGATCCCCCTGACACGGGCAATGGCGGTGCGCGTGGCGAGTTGGGATGAGCAGACGCTGATCCTGGAGGCACCGCTGGAGCCGAATCACAATCATTTGGGCACGGCCTTTGGCGGGAGTCTGAGCGCGCTGACGACACTGGCGGGTTACAGTCTGCTGTGGCTGCTGCTGGGAGAGGCCAAAGCGCATGTGGTGGTGAGGGAAAGCACGATTCGTTATCGGCATCCGGTCCGTGGGACGCTGCGGGCCGTGTGTGGGCGCCCGGCGGAGGAAGAGGTGGAGAAGTTTCGAGCGATCTTTGCGCAGACCGGAAAGGCGCGGCTGAGTCTGGTGTGCACGGTGGAGGATGAGGGACGGGTGTGTGTGGAGTTTGAGGGCAGCTTTGTGGCGCTGCGCTAGAGGAACGTGTTTTGCCCGGTGCTTGGTTCCGAGTGCAGGCATTGTTTGATTTCAGGACGATCCTCCCGACTTTCAAACTCGCCATCCTTCCCCATGAGATTCCTTTTTCCCCTCCTGACCTGCACGCTGTGGATGCTGACACTCTGCCCGCTGAAGGCGGCGGAGAGTCAGACGGTGCGGCTGCTGACGGTGGGCAATAGCTTCTCCCGCAATGCGACGAATCATCTCGATGATCTGGCAAAAGCAGGTGGGCATGTGCTGATCCATCGGCCCATTGTGGTAGGTGGGGCCTCCCTGGAACTGCACTCTGAAAAGGCGCGAAAACATGCCGAGAATGCAACGGACAAAGCGGGCCTCTACACGAACGGTCGCAGCCTGGTGCAAGAGCTAAAGGCAGAGCCCTGGGATTATGTGACGATCCAGCAGGCGAGCATCAAGAGCCATGATGCGAAGACCTATCAACCTCATGCGGATCGGCTCTGGGCACTGATCCAAAAGAACGCGCCGACGGCCAAGCTGCTGGTGCACCAGACCTGGGCCTACCGCTGTGATGATCCACGTTTCACAAAACCCAGCAGCAAAGAGGGTGAACCGAAGACCCAGGCGGAGATGCATGCGGGACTGAGTGCGGCGTATGCCAAGCTGGCCCAGGATCTCGGTGCCCAAGAGCTGCCGGTGGGAGATGCCTTTCACCTGGCCGATACGGACCCGAAGTGGGGCTACCAAACTCCGGCGGCCTTTGATCCAAAATCCCTGAAAGCTCCCGAACTGCCTAACCAAAAGCACTCCCTGCACATCGGCTGGCGCTGGAAGAAAGGAACCGATGGCAAAACGACGCTGGGCATGGACGGACATCACGCCAATCTGGCGGGTGAATACCTGGGAGCCTGCGTGTGGTATGAAGTGCTCTTTGGTCAAAGCGCTGTGGGCAGCAGCTATGTGCCTGCGGGCTTGGACAAAGGCCATGCACGCTTTCTCCAAGAGACAGCGCACCGTGCGGTGATGGCGAACAAACCCAAGGCAAGTGCGGAAGCGATCCTGAAGACACCGGGTCTGGTGGCGTTTTGGGATTTCCAAGAAGAAGCCGGCCTGCCACGCGTGGCACAGGGAGCGCAGAAGGCTCAACTGGTGGAGAAAAAAGGACCGATCCAGCGGGCTGAGGGAGGTGTCTTTGGCCCCTGGGCGGCCGACATCAAACGTGGTCAATGGTTCATGATCCCACGCGCTGACATCGGTGCGCTGGACATCCATGGCAAGGATGCGCAAGTGACCGTGGTGGCCTGGGTGAAGCGCCAGAGCAAGGACTCCTGGCAAGCCATCGCGGGAGTCTGGGATGAGACCCGCAAGAAGCGGCAATATTGCCTGTTTCTGAATGCGCCGCGTGGCACACGAGCCGATGAAATGAAGCGCTATCCACTGGCGAATCGCATCCACGGTCACGTCTCGGCCATCGGTGGCCCGACGCCTGGCGATGACTTTTGCATCACCTACTCCAGCGGCGCCACGGAGATCTCGCAGCGGCAATGGCACTGCCTGGTGATGCGCTACGATGGCCGTGAATCACGGGTGTATGTGGATGGCAAACTTGACTCTCTGGAGCACTACAACCCCTTCCCTTACTCGGATGGACTCTATGATGGCGGTGCCGAGGGTGCCGACTTCACCGTCGGGGCCGTGCATCGTGGCGGATCGTGGGGGAATTTCTTCGGCGGACATCTGGGAGGCTTAGCGATCTATCAGCGCGCGCTGTCGGATGAAGAACTGCAAACGCTAGCGGAGCTCACTCCGACCCAGCCATGAGCACCGCCTCTGCACGCTGGGCTGCGGCCATTCCCTTTCTCTTTGTCCTGCTGTGGAGCAGCGGCTTCATCGGCTCAAAGCTCGGCGTGCCGTATGCAGAGCCGTTCACCTTTCTCACGCTGCGTTACATCATCGTGCTGATCGTGCTGGTGCCCATCGCCCTGATCACACGGGCACCCTGGCCAAAAGGTCGGCGACAGATCGCGCACGTGGCTTTTGCCGGACTGCTGATCCACGCGCTCTATCTCAGTGGCTGTGTCTATGCGCTGCGACTGGGACTGCCTGCGGGCATCGTGAGCCTGATCGTCTCCATGCAACCGCTGTTCACCGCCGCCTTTGCCGGACTGATGCTCGGCGAGCGGGTGCTGCCTCGTCAATGGGCAGGATTGGCGCTGGGATTCATCGGCACGATCATGGTCGTGGCCCACAAGACAGGCAGCGGTCTAACCTTGAGTGCGACGCTGCCTGCTCTGGCTGCCCTGATTGGCATCACGGGAGGAACCCTGTGGCAAAAACGCTTTTGCCCTGCCTTCGATCTGCGCACCAGCACGGTGGTCCAGTATTCCGTGAGTCTTGCCCTGACCGCGCTGCTGGCCGTCACCACCGAAACGATGCAGGTGCAGTGGACGGGGGAATTTGTCTTTGCCGTATTGTGGGTGGCGCTGGTGCTTTCGATTGGCGCGATCAGCCTGCTGAATCATCTCATCCGCAGTGGCACTGCCGTGAATGTGGCCAGTCTCTTTTACACCGTGCCGCCTGTGACGGCCCTGATGGCGTGGGGCATCTTTGGCGAAGTGCTGACCGGATTGTCACTGCTGGGCATGATCGTGGCCGTGATCGGCGTGTGGCTGGCCAGAGCCCGCTGAGCTGAAAGGGGCGGGCGAGTTTGCAAACGCCC
>JAIXVB010000455.1 GCA_027483245.1 Verrucomicrobiaceae bacterium
AAGCTCAAATCGATAGGCTGAGGACCACCCAAGGCGACCGTTCTCTTGATGTTGACGGTGGCATTCGGATTGACCGCATTCGTTGCATCTAGGTTGAGCCTTCCTGTAAAGGAGTGTGTGAAGGTTCCGAGGATGAGCTTGCCTGTGAAGGTCCCCGCAGCAGCCACTGTAAGGTCAAAGCGCCCCCCGATCCCCGAGTTGAGATTGTTATTGCGAGCGATGATGCCAGCATAAACACCGACTCCAGGAACAGCTTGCACCATCAAGGTTTGAGATGCTTCTGATTTGCCTCGGATATTTGAAGCAGTGAGTTTGACCAGGTAGCCGCCAACCTTGGTCGCTGTAGGGCGACCTGTGATTTTGCCCGTCTTTACGTCCAATTTTAGACCTGGGGGCAGCCCAGCTGCAGCATACGTCGTCGGTGTTTCCAGCGAAGAATCACTCACTGGGATCTGATACTCGAAATCGTCACCAATCATGGCCATAGGAAACACGATTGGAAGAGGCGTGATCACAGGTTTGGCGTTGAAAACACGGAGATAATGTGTTCCGCCATTCGCTATGTTATCGCCAGGACCACCTGGGCCCGTGACTTCACAAGTGTAAGTGCCCGTGTCGCTGTCAGTGCCTTCTGCAACGGCAAGTTTAACCGTCAAAGTCTTCGTTGTGTTGCCAGTCACGCGTGTTTTGGCGATGACCTCCCCGTCCTTTTTCCACAAGAACAAGACATTCTTCAAGGCCGCTGCAGATCCTTGAACAAGCACTGGAATCGTCGCAGTTTTATTCAGTTCGACAGGCAGGATCGTTTTGGGATCCGAAACTATGACCACCTGGGCTTTCGAACTCAAAGTTTTACCCAGCGAGTTTTTCACTTCGCAAGAGAATTCACCTGCCTGGGTGATCAGGATATTTGGAATCGTCAACGTGGCCGATGTCGCACCTACAATGTTCACATTATTCCGTTTCCATTGAATCGTGCGGTTGGTTGCAGAGCCACCGATTCCCACCTGCAAGGTGAGGGTGCTGCCTGCCACAATGGTTTTTGATTTCGGCTGCTCCGTAAAGGTCGGTGTGCCGAACGAAATCGTTAGGGTTGAAACTTGGCTTGTCTCTGAACTGAACCCATTGGAGACAATGACACGGTATTGGTGTCCATTGTTAGCTTGGGAAACCGGAGCTGGAGTGGTGTATGAAGCGAAGGTGGCATCCTGAATTGCCTGGAATCCAGAACCCGTGTTTCTTTCCCACTGATAACTAAGAGTGCCGCCACCTGTCGCTTCGACAGAAAAGGAAGCAAAGTCTCCATCACTCGCAGTGACCGTAGCTTGGGGCTGTGTGGTAATCGACACAGGATTGTTAACAAACAGGGATGCATTGTTGCTGACCACAGCAAGCAACGGATTGGTTGGGTGATTGCGCACCACCACCGTATATATCCCCTCATCTGCTTTAGCCACGGGGCTGATTGTATAAGTGCTGTTTGTAGCTCCAGGAATGTTGGTCAGACCTTTGCGCCATTGATAGGAAAGAGTGCCACTCGTGGTCGTAGCACTGACACTGAAAGTCACTGTCGATCCAACACCTGGATTGACGGTCTGGGAAGCTGCAGGTTGAGTCACAATCACAGGAGGATCATTCACCGTGAGGCTAGCTGGAGTGCTAGAATCCACGTAGAGCCCGCCACCGTTGCTGACGCTCACCGCATAAACACCCTCATCCGATTCGCTCACATTGTTGAGCGTCAATGTGTTGGTCGTTGCGCTTGGAATTGGAACGCCGTCTTTAGTCCACACAAAAACGATGGGAGCAGAAACTGAATTGGTGCCCGTTACGGTGACTGAGAAGGTCACGCCATTCGTTCCAGGATCAACGACGCGGCTTATTGGATCTGCGGTGATCACAACGCCTTCGGTATTGCCTAAAACCTTCAGCGACAACTTACCCGCAGCTTGAGTCGTTTCCCAAATGTAGGCTCCAGGAAGGAGTAAGTTATCCAGGAGATTGATGTCACTGCTCGCATTGGAAAGAGTGTTCCAGGTCAAGATTTCAAACGCGTCATTCACTGCAGGCAGGTATCCCTGTTGAAGCGAAATCAGCAATTGCCCCGTTGGGGTCATCTCGATCGTGTTGGTAGCCAGCTTTGTGAAATTGGTGGCACCAAGACTAAATTCAACCACTGAGTTGGCATTCACCGTGAGCGTCTGATTGATCGTCAGCGTTTCAGCTGTGTTATTCAGTGCAGAATTTGGATCTCCAGGACGAAGATAACTTTTATTCGAGGGTGTACCCGGCAGAAGAGTGACTGCACCAGCAATGATGCCAGTGCCCCCCAGGACTGCCCCCGGTTTCACAGCCACCAAGCCGGTACCTGTTGCTGAGCCCGTGGTATTCATCACCAAGAGAGTCCCCTCAGAGACGTCAACGCCGCCATGATGAGTGCTGCTACCACTAAGCGTCACAATGCCAGGTCCTGTCTTTTGGAGCTGCAATGAATCGAGCGTCGCTACAGCACCACCGTTCACCTCTGAGAACGATCCAGAGAAAGTGACACCGCTGCCCGACGTGATGGATGAAGCCAAGTTCACGGTGCGTTCTTCACGGATGCCTGGCTTCAGATTTTGGAGAATGACATTCCCTGAAAAATTCACTGTTCCTGAAGTAATCGTGTCGATCGCCCCCATTGTTGAAGTCCCCACTTGGGCACCATTCAGTGAATCAATCGCATTCACATGGATCGTGTTATCGATCGTAAGACCCGTTGTATTGGCCAGCAAAGCAAGCGTGCCACTGGTGGAATCCTGCAAAAAGTGCACTTCTGAAACATTCAAATCCGTGACTCTTGAGGCGATGTAAAAGGCCTGTCCCGTGTGAGTTCCACCCGACACACGAACCTGGGTTCCATAAGCGAGTTCAGCCACAGAATCCATCTCGGGCGCACGGCCTAGATTCATGGTGCCATCTTTCAAACCACCTGGAAGCTGATCATTGGTGAAGATCACACGATACACGCCATTGCGGTGTGCATTTCCGGACTCGTCCTTCACCAGGACCAAGACACCCGCTGCAGCATCCGCTGGCGTGAAAGTTCTCCCATCAATGGTGCGTCCGATTTCAACAAAGGCCCCAATGTTTTGTGCGGGATTGTCGATTTCACCGTCATGCGTGTCATCAAAACGACCGCCACTGGTGAGCAGGGTTCCAAAAACAGAAGCACGCGCGACGGTCAGAATTTTGGGTGTTACATCACCCAACCCTACGATTCCAGTTCCCAGTGCCCCATTGCTGCCCACTTGAAGCTGTCCGTAACGAATCACAGCTCCGCCTGATTGAGTGGCAAAGTTGTTTGGACCGCTCAGATTGGTGATATTCAAAATGCCTTCTCCGGCCATCGTGAATCCAGCGGCACCTGTGATAGCCCCTGTCAGATTGGCTGTTTGTCCCGAAGCTGGTGAGAAGATCGCATTGCC
>JAIXVB010000052.1 GCA_027483245.1 Verrucomicrobiaceae bacterium
ATGGCGATGATCTCCAACGCCCAGGTGATGGCAAAGGTGCTGTCAAAAATGCGCAGCACCTCAGCGCGCAGGCCCGCATTGGTGAAGATGGCCACAAAACCACGGCCATCGAGCTGACGCACCATCTCGGTCTTCACGGCCTCAGGGTCGGAACCTGGTTTCAAATAGATCGCCACGTGGGTGGGCAAACTTTGGCCGAACCAATGATCGAACAAACTCTGGTCCATGGTGATGGAGCCGCTGTCGTTTGAATAATCGTAGAACTGAGCCGCGATGGTGAAGGTTTGGTCGCCCTTGGGGGTGGGCAGAGTCAGCGTTTCGCCCTCTTTCACCCCGAATCTCAGCGCAAAACTCTCCGAGATGAAGATCTGCCCTTTCGCCTTTGCCTGAGCCAGCATCTGCCGCAGGTCACCGGGTGTTTTAAAAGCGATGCGACCGTGTTGGCTCTGCACTTCAAAGTCTCCTGCGCCTAGCTTCACCAGTCGATCCTGAAAGGGCAGATCCATCGAACGGAAGCCATCAAAGGCCAGCACAGCCGGATGAGCCCGCAGGGTGTTCAGAGTGGCTTCTGAAAAGGTCGGGGGGCTCTGACTGCGGGGTGGTGTGCCGGGCCGCACGTAAAGATCCGCGCCCATGCTTTGATCCACCCAATACAGCACCGTCTGGCGAAAGCTGCCCACCATCACGGCGATCGCCACCGTCAGGGCCAAGCTCACGGTCAGCGCCGCGACCGAAACGGAGAGCCGATGCGTCGAAGCCCGAATTTGCGCCACCGCCAGCCTGCCCTCTATGCCAAACACCCAAGCCAAGGGCGAGCGCAGCAATTGGGCTGTGACACGCAGCACAAGTGGCACAATCAAGGCCATGCCTGCAATCGCACAGAGGCACGAGAAATAACCCCACAATGGCAGGCCAGAAACCGCCGGCTGTTGAGCTGCGACAAAGCCTGCCATCAAACACAACAACGCAGGCCAGAGAGCGCTGGCTTTACCGCCAGGGATCACGCTCACCGACTCACCTTCACGCATGGCTTCCATCGGTGTCACGCGGGCCGCTTCCCGCGCAGGCATCGCTGCCGCAACCAGCGATAACGGCACCGCGATCCCCAGGGCCACGACCCAATGCCAGAGACTGAGGTCGGGCACTTGGGCCGCAGCGGCGACATAGAGCGTATCGACCGTGGTCGAGGTCAGTAAGATGGCTCCCTGCGCCAGCACTTTGGCTAACGGCACGCCAAGCAGCGCGCCGATGAACCCGAGCAGCAAGGCTTCGCCAAGAAACAACCGGAGCACTTGCCCGCGCGTCACACCCAGCGTGCGCAGCATGCCGATCTCCCTTCGCCGGGTCATCACGGCCACCGACACCGTGTTGTAGATCAAAAACAAACCCACGACCAAGGCAATGCCCGAGAGCATCGTCAGATTGAAATGAAAGGCTGCGAGCATCTTTTCCACGGCAGCGGTGCGCCGTTGAGGTCGCTGCACGCTGAGGCCTGCGGGCAGTCGTTGTTTCACTTCTTGTTCGGCCTGCTCCACGGCCAGCCCTTCATGCAAGCGCAGCTCGATGCGATTCACATACCCCGGCTTGTCCAAAACGACTTGGGCATTGGCGATGTCCATGATGGCCAGCGATTGCGCGGCTAAAGCTGACACCACGCCCTCACCACCGAGGATCGCAGAGACTTCACACTCACGCGTGCGATCTCCCACGATGACTTGCAGGGTGTCGCCCGTTTTTAGTCTGTGTCGCTGCGCAAAGGTGTGCGTGAGCATGAGCGAGTCGGGTTTGCCTAACAGCGCCATCAATTGCATGCCTTGCAACGGGGCGCTGCCATTGCTCGAGACCGCGTAATCTCGCAGTGCGGGATCTCGAAAAGCATCCACACCGATGATGCGCAGCGTCTCACGACTCTCCCCTGCCACAGCCAGCACATCCGCCTCGATCACCGCCGTGGCGATGCCGTATTCACGCAACCACGAAAGCTCTGCGAGTCGGGTTTCAGCCACTCCCAGAGGTGGGCTCAAAATCTCCAGCGCTGCTTTGCCTGACACCGCATCCAGCGCAGCGGAGAAGCCACGCAGGGATCCGCTGTTGGCCAGTTGGATGGCCAACATCACCGCGACGCCCAGCATGACGCCGAGGATGGTCAAGGCCGTGCGCACCGGTTCTGCCCGCATCGGGCGCAGAATGAAGCGGGTGAATAAAGACGAGTTGGCGAGACTCATGCCTCGGGCTTCAGGGTTCTGATTGCGATCCTCATGGGTTTCATTCGAGTCACTCTACCACGCGCCCGTCCTTCATCCGCACCGTCTCGCGCGCCACCGCTGCCACGCTGGCATCATGCGTGGCCATGAGAATGGCGATGCCGAGGTCACGATTCAGCTCTTGGAAAAGCTCGAGCACGCGCTGTCCATTGGTGCTGTCCAGACTGCCCGTGGGTTCATCGGCGATCAACAGGGCTGGTTCATGAATCACCGCTCGCGCCAGAGCCGCCCGCTGGGCCTCACCGCCTGAAATCTGGTGTGGAAA
>JAIXVB010000378.1 GCA_027483245.1 Verrucomicrobiaceae bacterium
CCAAAGTGCTGCTCACTGCCGGGCTGCCACTCGAGCTGTTGATTGAACAGGCGATCACTCACACGACGCTCGAGAAGTCCATTCAAGCGATCACCGCCGACAAAACCTTGGAGATTGCCCGCACGGAGTCCATTGGCCGCGTCTTTTTGGAGGGTGTTGATGAAGTCTTTGATCTTGCTTCGGATCAGCACCTCGTTTCCACCCTCTCCTTGGGAGCCTCCTTCACCAAAGAGATCATTCATGTCATTCAGCTCGGACTGAAGTTTGCGGAACTCCTTGGTGATCTGTTCGGGCACGCCGTCCTCTTTAGACGGTGGCAGATCGAGATCCAAGCTTTCGATCTCGCCTTCGATCTTAACACTGGGCAGTGGAATCTCGGGAGCTTCCCACGGGATGCCCATGGCTTGGCCGATTGATTTGAGCAGCTCAGTGTCTGGCACACCCACCTCTTGCGCGAGGGAACCGAGGTCTTGCAGGGCTTGATAGTGATCCAGATGCTCCAGCTTCCCGGTATGGGTCAAATGCTCGCGGAAGCTGGTGGCCACCTCGGGGTCGCCAAGAACAGTGTCGATGGTTTTGAAATGGTCCTTCAAGGTTTGAACACCGTCTTGAAACTGTGCGCCAGAACCTGGAGCGAGGCGCCCCGCAGCACTGGTCTCGAGTCCCTGTTGGGAGGTGCGGGCGTAGGCATGACCGAGGGCGGCTTTGAACTCGGGGTTGGTGGTGAATTGAGCAACATCCTGCTTAAACATCGCGAGGACGTCGTTTTTGGCCTTGTCAAAGAGGTGGTCGAGTTTCGCCCGATCTTGTGGGGAGGGCTCTTGGCCGGGGACCAGGGACTGACGCAGCTCGCGGATTTGATCAAAGATGCTCTTCGCGGTTGCCGCACTGATGTTGATCTGCACGTCTTTAGGATTCTGCTCCTCGACATGAACCGAAGGCGGATTTTCCTCAGACTCGATCATTTTGAAGAGCTTCTCCGCCAAGGCCATTTTCTCATGGGGATCGCCCGCCTTTTGGAAATCCTGGAGACCTCGCAGGAAGGTGAAACTCTCCCCGGTGTGTTGCTTTTCCATATGCTGACGAAGAGCCTCACGCGTCTCAGGTTGAGACATGATGCCATCGACGGTTTGGAACTTTTGTTTGAAGGAGTCAGGAACCGATCCAAAGGCGGCCAATCCGGTTTCCTTCAGCGCCGTCGCCAAACTGCCGGAGCGATTGCCCACATTGCGCAAAATCCCAGAGGCGAGGCCTCGGTCATCCCCTCCTGGCATGCGACGAGAAATGATCTCCTTCATCACATCCACGGCCAGTTCCTTCTTGGCAGTTCGCGCCGTTTCTCCCCACTTGGAACTCAGGCTGGAAAGACGAATCTTCGAGTTCGCGGGGGCATAGAGTGTGACGGTGCCGTCCTTATTCTTGCGGGCACGAATCTCGCCACCGCCTTTCTCGGCCACTTGGTCACTGAACTTCTGCAATTCCTCGAGTGAGGTCTTGCCGATTTCGACGTTGAGCTGGGCTTTGTGAGAAGGTTGAAAGCTGATGGGCATGGCGTGTCTGGAATGTGTTCAAGATACTATCCGCCATCCAGAGGTATCACATTACACCCGCGTGAAATGTTGCATGGTCGCGAAGTCCACCGCTTCACCCTGAGCCATCTCCGCCAGCAGGGTGCGGGCATCCAGCGCCGTAGCCGCGAACTGGGCCGTGACGAGTCGCAAGCCCTCCAGATCCAAACCGGCCAGAGAGACATCGAGGATTTGCGTTACCATGTCACCCTCGGGTTCCAGTCCAAAACGCAGCCCGCCGGTATCCCGCCAACTGGCATTCACCTGCAGCAGCATCTTGTAGGCATCCAGCTCCAGGCCTGTGGGCGGACGTCCGACCTCCACACTCAGCACCAGTTTCCCTGTATCAACGTCCTGCTCCATGAGGATGATCAACTCCTCATCCAGGGCCACGAGCCAGCGACCCGCCTCATCGGTCTGAATCTCCAAGGCCTCCAGCAGGGGACCGAGGTCCGTGATCAGTTGATTGAGATCGGGAATACTCAAGGAGTCAGAGGAATGATCCATAAAAGAAGCCGGAGAGTGAGAGGTATCCGTATCATTCGCAAACCGAATGTGCAGCCGCTTTCGACCTGGAAAGCAGGCCGTAAGCTGACCTGGGACCCGCAAGGCGGAAGACTTCGGCACTGACAGCGCCGCGAATGCACGGTTGCAGCACCGGCCGATGTGCGGGGAGAGGAAGCTGCCGACGCTGTAGGAGAAGGCGGTTTTCGCTTGCCGCCCAGGCAGGCGGGTGGATATGGTGAATGATTATGGCCTCCCTCAATAAAGTCATGCTCATCGGCAATCTCACGCGCGATCCAGAGGTGCGTTACACGCCCAAAGGAACCGCAGTCTGTGACATGGCCATCGCCGTGAATCGGCGCTACGTGAACGAGACGACTGGGGAGCGCCAAGAAGAGGTGACTTACCTGGACATCGTCCTTTGGGGCAAGCAGGCAGAACTCGCCGGTCAATATCTGAGCAAGGGCCGACCTGTCTTCATCGAAGGTCGCTTGCAAATGGACACGTGGGAAGACAAAGCCACCGGCCAAAAGCGCAGCAAGATCAAGATCGTCGCCGAAGGAATGCAATTCTTAGATAGCAAAAGCGGCGGTGCCCCAGGCGGTGGCGGTGGTGGCGGCGGTCAATATGCCGGAGGCGGCGATGACGAAGGCGGTTACAGCGCTCCGGCCCCTCAAGCGCGGCGTCCTCAAGGTGGTGGCGGTTACAACAGCGGTGGAGGTGGCGGCGGTTATCAACGCCCAGCGGCCCAACCCCAGCAACGCCCTCCTCAACGGCCTGCACCCGCTCAAGAAGACGACTTCGGCGAAGGTCCCATCACTGATGGTCTCGACGGCGATGACATCCCGTTTTGATCCCATCCTGGTAAGATAAACCAACCCGTTGAGCGTGCTTTGCGCATCTCTGTGCTGCTATTGGTGCGGCTCTAGGAAGTGCCCAAGTACGTGCGTTTGGAAGCCAACTGCCCGTCTCTCTGACCGGTTTTATGGAGCGACGTGCGGTGAACTCCAACACCTCATGAAAGCGCTCATCCCTGCTCTTCTGATCGCCCTCACCGGCGTCACCGCTGTCTTCGCCAAAGGCGGCCCACCCATCAATGACAAGTGCCCTGTCGATGGCAAAAACGTGCGCATC
>JAIXVB010000352.1 GCA_027483245.1 Verrucomicrobiaceae bacterium
CTCCAGGTCGCTCAAATGCGCGGGCGTATCCTGGACCGCAACGGCATCGTGGTGGCAGAGAGTACTCCTACCATCATTCGCCGCTATCCTCTACAAGCCATGGCCGCCCATGTCATCGGCTACACGCGCCTCGAAGAGCCCGCCCTTGAGGCGACGGGACAGATCGGAACCTTCGGTCTGGAACAGCAGGCTGACGCCACACTCCGTTCGGGCAAAGACCTCAAACTCACCCTGGATACCCGAGTTCAAAAGATCGCTCATCGAGCCTTGACGAAGGCTGGGATCACAAGAGGAAGCGTAGTCGTGATGGATCCCCGAAACGGCCATGTCCTGGCCATGGTCTCCTTGCCAAGCTACGATCCCAACCTCTTTTTTCCTCGCATCTCGGTCAAAGAATGGGAGCGGCTGACCACTAATCCTGACAACCCCCAACTGAACCGTGCCTGCAAAGCCTTTGTGCCCGCCTCCATCTACACAGTGCCGACCGCCCTGGCCGGGTGCATGGCGGGCATCCAGGATCATCTTTTCACCTGCACTGGCAGCTTCACTTATGGAAACACAAGCATGCACTGCTGGATTCATCGCCGGAGCGGCGGTTCACATGGCACGTTGGCTTTACCCGACGCCTTGAAGCAATCCTGCAATTGCTTCTTCTATCAATATGGCAACGAAGCAGGAATCGACAAAATCACGAAGATAGGAAGGCTGTTAGGCTTGGGCGTGCGAACAGGAATTGAACTTCCCACTGAGGAAGAAGGGGTTCTACCTAATCCAGAATGGCTGCGAATGAACCATCCAAAGGAACGTTGGAACAATTCTGCCACAGCCAGTACGTCCATCGGACAGGGCATGGTTTCAGCTACGCCATTGCAGATGTCCGTCCTTGCGGCGACGATTGCCAATGGAGGCCAAGTGCCGAATCCTCGTTTGATCGACGATGACCGCCCGCCAGTCTGGCGTGCGAATCTGACGGAAGAAGGCATCACTTCCAGGCAGATTGATAAGATCCGACAAGCCCTCTACCAAAGCGTCAATCAAACCGATGGCATCAACCAGAATGCTCGCAGCAGCACTCATCCTATTGCAGGAAAATTCAGCACCGCCGCGCACTGGCGAAATGTCGATGATAAAGCAGTCCGTGATGACATTGGCTGGTTCATTGGCTTTGCCCCTTATGAGCAACCTACCCTAGCCTTTGCAGTGCTGGCACAGGGAATCCAATCTGGCAGCAACCCCTGTGGCTTCATTGCCAAACAACTGGTCGAGGAAACTCTGGAGCTCTCCGACCACAAAACCGACGAATGACAGGCACTCGCTGCAATCATCCGCATTTTTATCCTGTGACCTTCAATGCCAAAACCGATGATCGAAAAAACATGAGAGTAACCTTCGGAGCCCCGGCGGTGATTTTTGAGTGAGCGTTTTTGAAGCCCAATCTGAAGACGGGGTTAGCTCATGAGATCGGCGTTAAAAGTTATCAATGCCCTGCTTCGATGCACTCGTGAGGATGCCCTTGCAGCGCCGCTTTTTGAACCGGTCGATCGGGTGCCTGGCTTGTGGGTTCTGGAACTCGGTCCTTTCAAAGAGGACTCATGGCCTGGATGGCTGAAGGAAGCCTATCAAACTCTCGCTTCAAACGAAACGTCGTTGAAGGCGCTCCAAGAAGGGAGCCGAGACTACACGCTGCATCTGACCATAGCCTTTTCAGAAGGCCTCCAGCCTGTGATCATTCCGCACGCCATGTCGCACATTCTTGCTTCATGCGGGATTGATTTGGAGCTTTTTCACTGCAACGAAGAAGCCTAAAAACAAACAACCCAGTTGATTGGCAACTGGGTTGTTTCGATTCGTTCTTCAAGCCGCCATGGCCTCTGCCACGCCTTTGAAGAGGTAATAACCCCAGCCGTTTTCGGCTCCGTTCCAATCGGGATCGTAGTGGGTGTTTTTGGCGATGAAGCGCTCTGGATGCGGCATCAGGCCAAAGACACGACCAGTGTCGTCTTGGAGACCCGCGATCTGGGCACTGGAGCCATTCACGTCCTTGCCATAGAGCAAAGCAGCGTGGCCATCCTTGACGTATTTTTCTGCATCGCCGGATTCACCGACAAAGCGGCCTTCGGCATGGGCCACAGGCAATTCGAAGTTGTCTGGCAAAGCTTTGAGGAAGGGGCTGGTGTTGCCGTTCTTCTTCAACGGTGCCCAGCGGCAGATGAACCGGCCACTGGTGTTGTGGATCAGGCTGCCGCGTGGCAGGAGATCAAGCTGCGTGAGAATCTGGAAGCCATTGCAGATGCCCAGGACATAACCGCCATTGGCCACGAACTGCTTCAGGCGCTCGCCCAACTTGTGTTTGGTGATGAGCTGGGCGATGCGGCCGCTCATGACATAATCCCCGTAGCTGAAACCACCGGAAAACACGATGAGCTGAGCGCGGTCCAGAGAAGCTGGCTCAAGAAGAGCAATCGGCAAGACTTCCGCCGTGAAACCAGCCGCCTCAAGCGCGCGGGAAGTTTCCAGGTCGCAGTTGGTGCCAGGGAATTTGATGAGAAGAGCGTGGGGCATGATCAAGGAAAACGGAGGTGCAATCGGGATTTAAAAGGGATCAATAATAGGGCACCAAGCCACCTTGCCAGATCGGTTTCAGATCGGCGATGGCGGCATCGATGAGGGTGGTGCCACGATTGGTGATGTGGAGCCAGCGTTCGCCGGTGCTTTCACCGATGATGACGGCTCCGGCAGCGCGCACGGCTTCGACATGCTCAGGAGCGACTTCGATCAGGAAGCGTCCGGGCGTTTCGCCAAAGAGGATCTCTGCCAAGGTGCTGTCTTTCGATGCGGGGAAGTTTTCGAGCTCGACTTTGATGCCGGCTTTGCCACTGAAGGCAAATTC
>JAIXVB010000567.1 GCA_027483245.1 Verrucomicrobiaceae bacterium
ATCGCCTCAGCACCGTTCGCCATGCGGATCGCATTTATGTGTTGGAGCAGGGCCGCATCACCGAGCAGGGCACGCATGATGAACTGCTTGCCCAGGGAGGCCTCTACGCCAAGCTGTGCCGAACCTCGTTGATCTCCGCTGAATAGTCTCGCGACTCAGGCGTATTTGGGATTCGTGGTCCTATCCTGGAAGTCCACGGGGTCAATCCGCCCCTAGAAGGTGAGAATTCTCTGCTCCCATCATGCTCTTCTTTGTGTTCACACGGCGTTCTACGCGTGCGTTACCGTTTTTGTCTGACGATGTGACATGCAATTCGCCAGATACCTGTGGACAAGATGTCGCTGTAGTTGCTTGATTATGAACATTCTATGTTAGCAGGCCTCATTTTCATCGCATCGGTCGTTACTTTGACTTTTGTGGCCATCTTCGTTGGCGTTCTGCGTTCCAATCGAGGCGGTCGCAGCAAAAAGAAGAAGTCTGACTCTTAGCCGCCGTCTTGCGCGCGACGGTCGCCTTGCCATGTTGCGGGCGTGAATTCCGTCTCCCCGACCCATGCGGACCAGCTCCGCAATTTGTTATCCCCCGATCGTGTCCTGACTGAGCTTGAGGACATTCTTCCGTATGGGTTTGATGGCACGGCTGTGATCAAAGCTCGGCCCGGTGCCGTGGTTTTCCCGCTGACCTCGCTCGAAGTGGCGGCCTGTGTGAAGTGGGCGCGTGCGGCAGAGATCCCGGTGGTGACGCGTGGTTCAGGCACGGGACTCAGCGGCGGCAGTGTGCCCCTAGCGGGTTGTCTGGTCATCTGCCTCACGCACATGGATCGCATCCTGGAGGTGGATGAAAAGAATCTGACCCTGCGTGCGCAGTCGGGCGTGATCACCAAGGAGATCGATGATGCCGCCGCGAAGGTCGGGCTTTTTTACCCGCCTGACCCTGGCAGCATGAAAATCAGCACCATCGGTGGCAATGTGGCCGAGAACAGCGGCGGCCTGCGCGGTCTGAAGTATGGCGTGACGCGGGATTATGTGATGGGCATTGAGGTCGTTTTGCCGGATGGCACGCTGACCTGGCTGGGCAACAAGTGCGTGAAGGATGTCGCGGGCTACAGCATGAAGGATCTCTTCGTTGGCAGTGAAGGCACGCTGGGCATCATCACGGAGGTCATTTTAAAACTGCTGCCACGTCCGCAGGCCCGGAAGACGATGCTGGCACTTTATGATCGCATGGAATCCGCTGCCGAGACGATCAGCGCGATCATTGCGGCGAAGATCATTCCCTGCACGCTGGAGTTCCTGGATCGTGTCACCGTTCAGTGCGTCGAGGATTATGCCAAAATCGGCCTGCCCACTGATGTGGAAGCCGTGGTGCTAATGGAGACCGATGGGCATCCTGTGGTGGTGGAAGAAGAGGCGGCGCAAATGATGGCCCTGGCTCGTGCCAACGGTGCCCGCGCGGTCACGGCGGCAGCGGATGAAGCCGAGGGCGCACGTCTGGCCTCAGCTCGCCGCAGTGCCTTTTCGGCGCTGGCTCGCATGCGGCCCACGACGATCCTTGAAGATGTCACGGTACCGCGCACGGAGCTGGCGCACATGGTTGGTTTCATCCGCACGGTAGCGGACAGACACCAGCTGCAAGTCGGCACCTTTGGGCATTTGGGCGATGGCAATCTGCACCCGTCATTCCTGACCGATGAACGCGATGCCGAAGAGATGCATCGTGTGGAGGTGGCGCTGGAGGAGATCGTCGATGAGACGCTGCGGCTTGGTGGCACCGTAACGGGTGAGCACGGGGTCGGACTGGCCAAGAAGGCCTTTGTGAAACGTCAACTCGGTGAGGGCAGCTACGAACTCATGCGCAGCATCAAACGCGCACTGGACCCCCAAGGGCTGTTGAATCCAGGGAAGATCTTTGACCTGTGAGCCGCGTCGCCATCACCGCCGCTGAAGTCGCCTGTGCCCTGGGCGATACCTTGGAGAGCAGTCTCGCCCGCTGGCGTGCCGGGGAGACGGGACTGACGTGGTCAGAAGGTTTGTTAGCCGGACGTATCGCTGATCGCAGCCTGATGAAAGGGCGGCGTTATGGCACGGCCTCCAACATCGCTGTGGAGATGGCGAAGTCGGCAGTGGCAAAGGCGGGCTGGACTCCCGAGCAGACGCGTGGTGCCTGGATCTTCGCCGCCAGCAGTCGGGGCAATGCCGCCGAGCTGCTCCGGGCCAATGCCCACCGTCGCCCGCATCGGAGATTCAGCGCCAGCAACACCCTGCACAGCGAGATCGCCGCGGCGGTCAGCATTGAACTCGGCATCCGCGGCCCTTGGCAGATGGTCTCCAATGGTTGCTCGGCGGGTCTCGATGCACTCGGCATGGCCTGGATGGCCTTACGCTCTGGGGTTGTGTCGCGGGCGCTGGTCGTGGCGGTGGATCTGCCCCTGCTTCCGGCGCTGCTGGAGGACTTTCGCGATACCCACCTGCTGGCCTCTGCGGACTTGAATGATCCACTTTCCCCCCAGACGCAGGGTTTCCATCCCGGCGAGGCTGCCGTGGCGCTGACGCTGGAACTCCATGGTCGTGGACCGAGTGTCGATCTCTACGCTGCGAACAGCGATGCCTATGACTCCCTGGTCATCCCGGAGGATGGCGCGCCGCTCGCGGAATTGCTGGCGGCTTTTGAAAAACCCGATCTCATCTGCCCTCACGCCACCGGCACGCCCAACCACGCGCTGGCCGAGATGAATGCCCTGCGCACCGCCTATGATCAGGTGCCGCCGCTTCTCCTGCTGAAGCCATTCACCGGCCACACCCTCGGTGCCAGTGGGCTACTGGACATCGCCCTGATCTCTGCGGCGATGGGGCAGGGGAGTGTGCCCGGGAATCTCGGGGGCCTCAGCCGCGCGAAAGGCGTGAGTTTAAACCCACCCGCCGATCGCTGCCGTGTGCTGAAGATCGCCTCCGGCATGGGCGGCCACAATGCCGCCGTGATGTTGCAGCTTTGATCGATGTCTCCTTGCCTCCACCCCTCTCTCCGCTAAACAAAGCTCATGGTGCGTCTCACAGTTCTCGGCAGTGGCAGTTCAGGGAACTGCGCGGTCGTGTCCACCGACCACACCACCCTGCTGATCGATGCCGGACTGAGTGCCAAACAAGTCTGTCTTCGCCTCGCCGCGGCCGGATTCAGTCTGGAGCAGTTGGATGGCATCCTGCTCACGCATGAGCACCAGGACCACACGAATGGTCTCGAAGTCCTCAGCAGCAAACGCACCCTGCCCATCTACTGCACCGCGCTGACTCAGGAGACCCTGCTCGGCAGTCTGAAATTCCGTCAAACCCCCTCCTGGCGTCTCATGACCACCGGCAGTGCCTTTGAGATCCAGGACCTTCGCATCGAGTCCTTCCCCGTCCCCCATGATGCCGTGGACCCCGTGGGCTTTGTCATTGCCGATGCCGAGGCGCGGCTTGGCATCCTCAGTGATGTCGGGCACGTCACCAATCTGATCAAAGATCGCCTGCGCACCTCCGACAGCTTGTTTGTCGAGGCCAACTACGACACCCAACTCCTGGAGGCCGATACCAAGCGCCCCTGGGCCACCAAACAGCGCATCAGCTCCCGTCACGGCCACCTCTCCAATGATCAAGCGGCCGAGCTGCTGGAAGCCATCGCCCATCCCGGGCTGCATCACGTGGTGCTCGGGCATCTCAGCGATGACTGCAACGACAGCGACCGTGTCGTGAAACGCATGCAGGAGTCCCTTCATCGCGTCGGAGTCAAAGACACCCGTGTGCTTTGTGCCGAGCGTCACAGCCTGACTCCCACCGTCGAAGTCGCGCGTCGTCGCGTGACCATCAGCCTCAGTTTCAACACCGCCCCTGCTCAGCAATTGACATTGTTTTGA
>JAIXVB010000543.1 GCA_027483245.1 Verrucomicrobiaceae bacterium
CGCGATGAGCACGGTGAGCGGGTAATAGACCATCGGTTTGTCATAGACCGGCTGGAGCTGCTTGCTGGCGACCTGGGTCAACGGGTACAGTCGGGAACCGACTCCGCCCGCAAGGATCAGACCGCGCGGGGGGAACACAGAGGGACGGTCCACAGATTTCACGGATTACTCAGAGGGACGGGACGCAGATTTTATGAATGGATCTGATGGCTGATCTAGAATGGGCGGTTTGACGGCTTCGGGAATCCATTTGGAGGACTGGATGAAGCGATCATGGGTCATGCTGGACGATCCGAAATTGATGAGCAGTCCGATCTGAAACCCAGTACCTTTTAAGTAACCCAGAATCTGAGAGATCTCTCGCCCAGTGATTTCGGTCAGCGCTTTGAGCTCAACAATCACACTGTCGTAGCAGATAAAATCAGGGCGCAGGAAGGATCTCAATTTCTGCTGCTTGTAAAACATGTGATAGGCAGGCTCACGACTGTAGGGAATGCCGCGAAATTTGAATTCCAGCTCCAACGCATCTTGATAAAAGACCTCATTCAATCCACAGCCCAATTCACGATGAACCTCCAATGCAGCACCAATGATGGCATAAGTGCGAGGATCTTGGATTGAATGATTGGCCCCCCGAGAAGGCGAACTTTCCGCACGATCCTCAACACGCTTTAAAACCCGCCTCATCTTCCAATCCGAATAATCCGTGAAATCTGCGTCATCTGCGGATGAATGAAGTTCACACCTGACGAGAAACCATCCAATCGCCGAGGACGAGGACGTCCATCTTGGTGCGGAGGAAGCAGTTGAGGGCTTCTTCAGGGAGGCAGACGACGGGTTCGTTTTCGTTGAAGCTGGTGTTCAGGACCATGGGGACACCAGTGAGGTCGCGATAGGCGCTGATGAGGCGATGGTAACGGGGGTTGGTGTCCTGATGAACGGTCTGGAGTCGGCCTGAGCCATCGACATGGGTGGTTGCAGGGATGAGGGAACGTTTGGACTCGCGAACTTGGAAAACTTCCATCATGAAAGGGACGTCGTCGTCCTGCTCAAACCACTCGCTGACGTGTTCACGCAGGATGCTGGGGGCAAAGGGGCGAAAGGATTCGCGGCGTTTGATCTTGAGATTGAGGATGTCCTTCATGTCCGCGCGACGGGGATCGCCGAGGATGGAACGATTGCCCAAGGCACGCGGGCCCCACTCGAGACGCCCCTGGAACCAGCCGATGACTTTGCCTTTGGTGATGGCGGTGGCGGTGGTTTGGCAGAGCTCGCCTTCATCATCGAAACGACGAACCGTGCAGCCTTCGGCCTGAATTTCTGCGTTGCGTCGAGTGAGCAGGTCTTGGATCTCGGTCGGCGTGGCTTGCGGACCGACATAGGCATGATCCATGACAAACTTTTTGTTCGGCTTGGTGGGAGCGCTGGCGGAGCCTGCGAGGCGGCGGGCCACCACAAAGGCAGAGCCGATGGCACCGCCGGCATCGCCTGCGGAGGCGGGCAGATACATGCGCTTGAAGGGGGTGTTCAGGTAGACCTTGCCATTGGCCACTGAGTTCATGGCACAGCCACCGGAAAGGGCGAGCTGATCGCAGCGATACTTGCCATGCAAGGATTGCAGCAGGGCAAAGAAAGCCTCCTCATACATGACCTGAGCACTGCGGGCGAGGTCGCGGTGCTTTTGCTCCACGGGCTGATCTTTGCCACGTTCGGGACCGAGCAGGGCCTCCAGGGCTTCTTTGCGATACAGCGTGCCGACTTCAGGGATGCAGTTGTCCCAGGTGTAATGGACGTCGTCGGTGTGATGCCGGAAGTAGTCCAAATTCAGGTGGTAACTGCCGTCGGTCTGCACCTTCACGATCTGGCGCATCTGGTCGAGATACTTTGGTTGTCCATAGGGCGCGAGGCCCATGACTTTGTATTCATCGCCGAAATGGGGAAAGCCAATGAACTGCGTGATGATGCTGTAGAAAATGCCGAGAGAGTGAGGAAAATAAACCCGGCCATCGATGGGGATGTCATCTCCGCGACCCAGTCCCCAAGCACTGCTGGCGAAGTCGCCAAAGCCATCGACGGAAAGACAGACGGCCTCATCGAAGCCGGAAACGAGGAAGCTGGAAGCGAGATGCGCGAGGTGATGCTCCACGTGATGCACCTGAGCGCGCAGGGTCTGACCGGGAAAAGCGCTCTGCACGGAGTCCTCGAAACGACCTGCTTGGCGGATGTTGCCGAGACGTTTGAGGATTAAGCTGAGACTGGGGCGGCGACGCAGCACATAAAGCGCACGACGGAGGTGATTGACCTTGGGATCACGATTGATGGCGATGTGGTCCACATCACTGAGTTTGAGGCCGGCATCCTGAAGACACCAGCGGATGGCCTCGGTGGGCATTCCTGACCAGTGTTTGATGCGGCGAAAACGTTCCTCCTCCGCCGCAGCGATGAGTTGTCCATCTTTGACCAGGGCGGCGGCGGAGTCGCCGTGATAGGCATTGAGTCCGAGAACGATCATGCGCGTGAAGTCGGGGCACGCTGCCGCCCTTGGTCGCCCGTGGAGACAGGCGCTTGGCGACAGGTTTGAGTGTTGGCTTTTCCTGTTTTCAGGGGGGAAGCGGCGCGGAGTCTATCACCTTGGCTATCAACGCAAAGCTTAAACTCCGAGGGTGATGATACCGTTTGACAAGAGGCACGAATCCAACGGGACGCCTGGAAAAGAGTGTGTCGTCTTTTTTAAGTGACCCTGGAGCTGCTTTGCGCTAAACAGCGCGCCGTGTCTGCAGCCTCTTTTCATCGCTCCGCCTTCATCCTGACCCTGACCTCTCTTTTGTTGGGAATGTCTGCGCGGGCTCAGAAACCAGAGGAGATGACCGAGCACACCAGCACCCTGGGGCTGCGATTTGTGGCGCTGCCGAGCATCCCGACAATGATCGCCACCCATGAGACACGAGTTTCCGACTGGCAGGCCTTCCTCGCCAGTAGCAAGCATGAGTGGAGCTACAAACCGCACTTTGAGCAAACGGGGGAACATCCGGTGGTCGGTGTGACGCTTCAGGATGCGCGCGCCTTTTGCGGTTGGCTGACTGAAAAAGATCGTGCGGAGGGCAAGATCAATGCCTCCCAGTCCTATCGCCTGCCCACGGTCAACGAATGGGATGCGGCCGTGGGTCTGATACGGGCGCGAAAACAGGATCTTTCGGTCGAGGAGAAGCTGCAGGATGAGCGCATCTTTCCCTGGGGCGCAGCCTGGCCACCACCGGCGAAAGCGGCGAACCTCGCCGAAGCAGAGATCCCAGGATATGAGGATGGCTTTGTCCACACGGCACCCGTGGGCCAATTCACCGCCACGCCAGAGGGCATCCATGACCTGGGAGGCAATGTCTGGGAGTGGTGCTGGGATGCCGAGGTGAGTGCCGAGCAGACGGGAGTCCTGCGCGGTGGATCCTGGGCCTATTTCCGTCCGGAGTGCCTCACCTCAGCCTACTTCTACGCGGTGCCGGCGGACATGCGCATGCCCACCATTGGCTTCCGCTGCGTGTTTGAAGATCGCCAGCGGACCGCTGTCTTGCTGGTGCGGATCAATGAGGAGCGGGCCAAACAACGAGCCCAGCAGCGCAAACAAATCATGGGGGGCGATGTGGCCAAAGAAGAGTTGGAAGCCATGAAAAAGAAGCTCGCGGGTGCGGCTGAAAGCTCCAATTTGCCTGATCCTGCCAGCCTGAAACCGGTGGTCAAAGATCAGCGCTTTCAAAACACCCTGGGTATGGAATTCATCCCGCTCGCCGGCAGCGCGGGCCTGATGGGCATGACTGAAACTCGTGTCCAGGATTATGAAGCCTGGCTGAAGGACAGCGGACGCACCTGGGAGAAAAAACCACCGTTTCTGCTGGGGGCGACTCATGCGGCTGTCGGCCTGAGTTGGGACGATGCCACCGCTTTTTGTGAATGGCTCACGCTAAAGGATCGTGCGGCCAAACTCATCCCCGAAGGCGCGCGTTATCGCCTGCCGACCGACCTCGAATGGAGTCTCGCAGTGGGTTTGAAAGACGAGCCAGGGACGGATCCCGCTCAGCGCAGCGGCACCGCCACCGCGCTTCATTTTCCCTGGTCTGCCGAAGGAGTGTTCCCACCCCAGCCCCTGAGCACGAATCTGGATGCCTCGCGCATTCCTGGCTACAGCGACACCTTTTCCTACACCTCACCCGTGCTCAACGAATCCGCCAACGCGCTGGGCATCCACGGCCTGAGCGGCAATGCCGCCGAGTGGTGTGCCGATGTCTGGCCAGGAAGTCCTGATGAGCGAGTACTGCGTGGAGGATCATGGTTGAGCTATGACCGCGCTCAATTGCTCTCCAGCTACCGTCAGCACGCGCCCAAGGACACACCAAATGCGGGCTTCGGCTTCCGCGTGTTCCTTGATCTAGGCAGTCCCTAGTCCCCTGCCCTCGCATGTCTCAGAAACCTGAGCCCCTCATCGCGCCACCCAAGCCGTGGCTGACGTGGATCATGGCAGCCTTGTTTGGTCTGGGGTTGCTGGGGTGGTTCATCGGGCCGTGGAGTTATCAAAAAGCACGCTCCATCATGGCGACCTTTTATGTCCAGCGCGCGCAGTCAGCGATGCAGGCCAAGGAATGGGCCGAGGCCTCTGAAGCCATTGCCAAGGCGCGCGCGTGGAAGAGCGAGCACCCGCGCGTCTTGCGGGCCACGGCGGATTTTCTCAAAGAAACGCAGAGTGATCCAACGGCCCTTTTACAGACGCTCCGGGCCATGGATGAAGTCGGTCAGGCAACCCCCGAAGAATGCCTGCTGATCGGGCAACTGCTGCTGGGCCAAGGCGACCTCGTAGGGGCGCGGGCGGAGCTGGCGCGCTACCAAGCTCAGTCGAAGACAGCTCAGGAAACGCGTCCGCAGCTCGAACTCGCCGCGGGCATCCTGCGCAGTGAGGGGCACACTGCGGAGGCCGATCAGATGATCCGACGTGCGCTGACCCTCAATATCCAGGAGCCCGAAAGCCGTCTGCGACTCGCCATCCTCGACTTTCAGGCCAGTTTTCCGGAGACACGCCGAGCTGCCCGCGCAACGCTCTGGGACATCGCCCAAAGTCAGGACGAACTGGCGCTGAAAGCTCTGAATTTCCTGACCGGCGACGAAGCCGAACTGACCGTGACAGAAGCCGATCAACTGCTGAAGTTGGCTGAGTCCCATGCGGAGGCCTCACCGGAGCTGCGTTACCGCATTCTCACAGCGCAACTGCGCCTGAGCCCTGACAAACGGCCAACCATCCTCCGTGCCGAAAAACAGCGCATCCAGGGCAAAGGCTCCGAAAAGCTCTCTCAGATGCTCAACTGGTTGATTGCAGAAAACGAACCCACGCTTGTCATCGAACTGCTGCCCGAGGAGTTGTATCGCAAGTCCGCCCAACTGCTCCAACCCTACCTGCAAGCACTGTCCCTCCAGCAGCGCTGGTCAGAGATCGATGCCCTACTGACTAAACCGGCAGGCATGCCTGTCTCGCCGACCTTCATTGCCCTCTGGCGTGCCCGCGCCGCTAGCAAACTGGACAAAGACACCCGACGCCTTCGTCAGCATCTCAACCTCGCGTTTGAGTCGGCAGGAGCCGGTCAAGATGCTGAGGCCACACGTGCCGTCGCAGAAGTCGCCGAGCAGGCCAGCGAATGGGACATCGCGGTTCAATGTTACACGGCCCTGGCGGATCGTTATCCCCAAAGTCAGCTCACCATGCTGGAAAAGGTGCTCGAGATCGCCACGCGAGATCGCAACACTGAGGCCGTTCTGCGCGCGGCTCAACGCATCTCCCAACTGATCCCCGAAAACGCCTTTCATGCACGTCGAGTGCTCTACCTACAACTGCTTCTCGGCACTCAGATCGAGCACAGCGCACATCTGTTGGAAAACCCCAAACTGCCACGCGATCCGACCGCAGAAAACCTGCTGCGGGCCTTGGCAGCCTATCGTCTCGGCGATCTGGCCCAGGTGCGCTCGGTCTTGCCTCCGCCTGAGGACTTGGGCGATTTAACCGCCGGACAAAAGGCCGTGCATGCCGGACTGCTGAACCTCGTCGGACAGGTCGGGCCTGCGTTTCAGCTCGCCGAACGCCTGCCCAGTCCTTTGCTGCTACCGGAAGAGCTACGTTTTCTGAAGCGTGCGCTTTGAGTTCTTTGCATTTTTCTGCCTTCCCATCTGACAATCGGTCAGGCCGGGCGTAGTCTCTGCCATGCGTGGTGAGCTGCCAGACGAGATCGTGATTGATGACATCCTGCCTCCGGGTCAGAAGTCGTCGGCAAACCATCGCCCAACGTCCGCAAAGGCACCGGCTGAATCCGAGGTCGCGCGCATCCTCGCTCGCTGGCTGGACAACTGGCTGCGCATTCCCGGCACGGATTTCAAAATCGGGCTCGATCCCATCCTGTCGTTTTTCCCAGGCATTGGCAGCACGGTCGCCTCAGGCGGCGGCATCATCATCCTGATCGAGGCCATTCGCTCGGGCATCAGCCTGCCCGTTTTGATTCGCATGGGTGGGAATTTGTTGCTCAACACCCTCTTCGACTTCGTGCCGTTCCTGGGTCCCGTGGCCAGCGCCTTTTTTAAATCCAATCACCGCAACCTGAAGCTGTTGCAGACTTGGCAGGCCGGTCATCAGCAAGTGGTGAAACAAAGCACCACTCGCTTCTTTGCCATAGCCGGTTTGTTTGTGCTGCTGTTGGTCGGGATGTTGACCGGACTGTTTTTCTTTTACGTCTGGTTGCTGCGCGAGTTGATGTCCCCCGCGTGAGTGAGGCTGTCAAACGTCTGATCTGTGGGACCTGACCGAACTCAGCGCATGGCGAGACCGCCGCCGCGAGAGCGTTGCAGGCCCCAGGTCATGAGCAGGCGTCCATCGTCCCAGATGTATTTTGTTTTGGTGCCCAACTGCACCAAGATGACATCCCGCCCCCGGCTGCTGGCGGTGGAGATCAAGCAGCGCCCGCTGGCCACGGTGTAGCCGGTTTTCATGCCATTGCACTCCGGCATGTTGCCCAGGAGATCGTTTGTGCTTTTCAGCGTCACAGTCTGACCGGAGTTCTTGCGGAAGGTATAATATTTGCGCCGCACCGCATCACGAATCACGCCGTTGCGATAGGCCGCCATGGCCACACGTGCCATGTCACGAGCCGTGGAATACTGGCCGGGAACCGTGAGTCCGTGAGGGTTCTTGAAGTTCGAATTCGTGCAGCCCAGAGAACGCGCTTTGGCATTCATTTTATAGGCAAAGGCACTGATGCTGCCCGCGTTGTCACGCGCCAAGACATTGGCCACGTCATTGCAACTCTTCACCAAAAAGGCATACAGCAGGTGACGCCGCGTGTAGGTCTCTCCCGGACGAAGGCCCAGGCAGGTCGGCTCCACTTTGACATCGGAAGCCTGCACTCGCACCGGCTGATCCAGATTGCCCGCGTCTAGCACCAAGAGCGCTGTGACGAGTTTCTGCGTGCTGGCCACTGCACGCGCGGTTTCCGCGTTGCGTGAGGCGAGGTGACGCCCCGTTTGCGCATCAATGAGCAAATAAGAACTCGCACGGATGTAGGGCACGCCCGAAGCGGCAAACATCGGCTCGGCACCGACCTCCCAGTCAGGCATCTGGCTCACGGGCTGAGCCACAGGCAAGCTGCTCGCGTAGGCAGGCTGGAGATAACCACTGCCGCCGACCTGCGGTGACAGGGCCACCCGAGGCTGACTCTGGGTGCAGGAGGCGACCAGCAGGGCTAGAGCGAGGGTGGTCAATCGAGAGAAAGAAAAGAGGGACGTGGGAGTCATGGCAGCGCAACGATGTCCACAGACGCAGCTTTCATGCCGCATCTGCCGGGCTGCATCTAGACGGAACTGGCGGCGGGTCAACCCTGGACTCCCATCATGTCACCCAACGGCCTATTTCAGCGCCCATTCCAAGAAGCGGTAAATCGCTTCATTGGACTCCGCATTCGGTGAGTGATCAGGTCGATTGGTCATGGCCACCCCGCTGAGTTGCCCCAGCAGTGCATTGACCTGACGCAGGTGATTCAGGGGTTCCCAGCGCTTCGGCGGATCTTCAGCTCCGCCTGAGACCAAAAAGGGACGTGGGGCCATCAACGCCTGAAATTCCACCAGGTCATGCCCACGCTCACGCAACACACGATAAGCGCCGGTTCGCGGGCTGCTTTCACTCACCAGACCGGGCGCTCGGGTGATTTGAGGATCCAGGCCGAGATACCAAGGCTCCTGATAATTGATGCTGTCGCGAGTTTCATCAAAGATGATGCCCGGATCAGACCAGACACCGCAGGCATACTTGTCCCAAAGACAGGCTCCAAACATGGCCCATTTTCCCCCGTAGGAGTGCCCCAAGATGCCAATGCGCTTGGCATCAACCTCCGGCATCCCAGCAAGAGCCTGCCAAGCATTGGCTGAAACATACCCCAAATAAGAGAGAGGCTGACATTGGGCACCAGGGGTCATCACCGGCTTGCGGGCATCACCACCCGGCGAGCCGATCGACAGGGTCACAAAGCCACGTCGAGACAGTTGCAGGGCGAAGTCACGAAAGGGTTTGTCACTCAGCCCGATGCTGGTTTCTGGATCGTAAAACGGCACAAAGACCGCTGGGAAGGGCCCTTTCCCCTCAGGGATCAGGACATATCCGTTCCCCGTCTGCTCCGGGCCGATCTGGAGGCGCACGCGCTGCTGAGTGAAAGTCTCGCGCTGAGCGGTCTCCAGCACCTCCAGTCGCGGTTGTGTCAGCACCTGCGGCCAGGGGCCCATGATGCCGTGCCAATCGTCCAAAATCTCCTGCCGCCGCCGTTTCCAATCCGCTGCCGTGCGCACTTCCTGGCCGTCTTTCAGCCGAAGAGGCGACTCATGAGGCCCCAGCTTTCCCAGCCACTCCAC
>JAIXVB010000467.1 GCA_027483245.1 Verrucomicrobiaceae bacterium
GGCATCTCGCAAGTGCTGGTAACTTTTGTCCTGGAAAAGAACATTGATGTTGCCTCGCAAGAGGTGCGTGACCGCATTGCACGAATCATCCCCGATCTCCCAGAAGAGGTGGATGCACCCATCATTGAAAAGCTTGATCCTGATGCCGCACCGATCTTGAATCTCGCCCTTGTGGCGGACAAACCTGTGCGGGAGATCACCGAGTTTGCCGATAAAATCTTGCGGCGACAGTTGGAGAGTGTGGGCGGTGTCGGGCAGATTACGCTTCTAGGCGGGAGGCTTCGGCAGATCAATGTCTGGCTCGATCCCATGCGTCTGCGGTCCTACAATCTGACCGCGTCTGATGTGCAGCGCGGACTCCGTGCTCAGAACGTTCAGATCCCCGCCGGAACGGTTAAAAATGCAGCCAGTGAGGCAGGCTTTCGTGTGCTGGGTAAAGCACGGACCGTGGACGAAATCGGCCAACTCGTCTTGCGCGAAGTTGAGGGTGGTCTTGTCCGTGTGCGTGACGTTGCCCGTGTTGAAGATGGGGCGGAAGAACAGCAGACCGTGGCCCGCAACAATGGGGTGCCTTCGGTGGTGCTTTCCATTCGCAAACAGAGTGGCACCAACACTGTGGCAGTGGTGGATGCGGTGAATGAGAAGTTGATCGATGTGAAAAAGCTTCTGCCTGAAGGATATGAGGTGGAAGTGGTGCGTGACACGTCGCAGGTCATCCGCACCAGTGTCCATGCGGTGAAGGAGCACTTGGTTCTTGGGGCTATTTTTGCAGCCATCATTGTTTTGATTTTCCTCGGCAACTCGCGTGCCACCGTGATCTCAGCTCTGGCGATTCCCACCTCGATCATCGCTGCCTTTGGCGTCATGTGGGCACAGGGGGTGACTCTCAATGTCATCAGCCTCGTGGCTCTGGCTCTCGCGGTTGGGATCGTCATTGATGACGCCATCATCGTGGTGGAAAACATCTTCCGACACATGGAGGAAAAGGGTGAGGATTCCTTCACGGCCTCCATTGAAGGGCCGAAGGAGATTGGCATGGCGGTGCTCGCCACGACGCTTTCGCTTCTCGCTGTGTTTGTGCCCGTGGCGTTTCTCAGTGGCATCGTTGGCATGTTTCTGAAGAGTTTTGGTCTCACCATGGCCTTTGCCATCGCGGTGTCTTTGCTGGTGAGTTTCACCCTCACTCCCACTCTTTCAGCTCGCATGTTTCGAAAGGGACACGCCACTCGTTTTGATACTTGGCTCGAGCATTTGGTGAATGTTTTTTATCGCCCCGTGGAAGCGTTTTACATGGTGCTTCTGCGCTTCTGCATGCGCCATCGTTGGATCATTGTGCTGGCTTGTTTGGGCACCCTTTTCGCTGTCCCCACGTTGTTTCGCATCGTGCAAAAAAGCTTCCTCCCTCCCGTTGAAGAAGCCGAGTTTGTGGTGAATATCCGCACGCCGGAAGGAACCAGCTTGGCTGCCACCGATCTCATGACGGAACGCTTTGCCCGTGCCATTCGGGAACTGCCGGGTGTCGATGGCACGCTGTTGACGATCGGTGACAATGATCAGCGCACCCCGAATCTTGCGGGAATTTTTGTGCGTTTGAACGATCCCGCGCTGCGTGAAGATCAGCAGACGATCATGGATCGTGTTCGTCGTGACATCGTTCCGAAATTTCCCACCGAGTGGCGCATCACTGTGCTTTCGGTCCCTCCTTTCAACACAGGACAGTCGAGCGCCAATGTGCAGTATTTCATCGCTGGGCCTGACCTCGAAGTCTTGACCCGTGCCACGGCTTCGGTGATTCAAGATGTCAAAGACCTGCCGGGGATTCGAGATCTCGATAGCTCGCTCATTCCTGGTAAACCCGAAATCTCTGGCAGTGTGGACCGGAACAAGGCGGGTGAGATGGGAGCCAGCATCGCGGACATCTCGGGCACACTTCGACTGCTGGTGGGCGGACTGGATGTCTCTACGTTTGATGATGCCGGAGAGCAGTATGACATCCATCTACAGGCGGAAGAAAGCTATCGCAACACGCGCGAAGTCCTCAACATCTTGACCGTGCCTTCGATCAAAGCGGGACCCATCGCGATCAGCAATCTGCTCACGCTCGACAACACGGACAGCCCTTCACAAATCAATCGCCTCAATCGCCGCCGACAGGTTACCATCACAGCCAACAACGCGCCGGGTGTCGGTGAAACCGAGATTCTCGATGGCATTGCCGCCGCGGTGAAGCGTCTCAATCTGCCTGCTGACTACACCAGTGGGAGCGCAGGTCGTTCCAAAGAAATGGCCAAGGCAGGCAAGGCTTTCATGATCGCTTTCCTGATGGCGTTCATCTTCATGTATCTCATTCTCGCGGCGCAGTTTGAGAGCTGGATTCATCCCTTCACGATCCTCCTCGCACTGCCGCTGACGCTGCCTTTTGCCATTCTCTCCCTGATTCTGTTTGATCAGTCGGTGAACATCTTTTCCATGCTCGGCATCCTGGTGTTGTTTGGCATGGTTAAAAAGAACGGCATTCTTCAAATCGATCACACCAATCAACTTCGGGAAAAAGGCATGGAGCGGTTGGATGCCATCTTGCTCGCGAACAAGGAGCGTCTTCGCCCGATCCTCATGACCACGCTTGCATTCGTGGCGGGCATGATCCCGATGATGACTGCCAAGGGTGTCGGGGCTGCTTATAACAATGCGACAGCCGGTGTTATTCTGGGCGGACAGAGCTTGTCCTTGCTGCTCACTCTCCTCGCCACACCGGTGATTTATTCGATTTTTGACGACATCATTCAGTGGCCGGATCGCCTTCAGAAGCGGCGTCTCGCTAAGGCAACTGTCCCGGAATCGCAGTACCCAAAATCTGTATAAAGGCAGCCCACTCCCTTGCATACCATGACCAAGATCCTCTTTGTCGCTCTTGCCTTTGGCCTCGCATCTTGCGCAGTTGGCCCGAACTATCAAAAGCCTGATATTGCTGACATCACCCCTGCCAAGTGGCGCTGGCAAGCGGCGACACCTCGCGATGACACACCTCGGGGTGAGTGGTGGAAGGTCTTTCAAGACAGTGAACTCAACCGAATCGAAGCCCTGGTATTAGAGGCCAGTCCCACGTTGAGAGCTGCTGCGGCACGCCTGGATCAAGCAAGAGCCGCCGCACGAATCAGCACAGCTGGCTGGTCACCCGACATCAGGCTCAAAGGTGACTCGAGTCGCGAGCAGTTTTCCGGCAATCTGCCAACACC